>JAXJTA010000158.1:0-4153 GCA_036309825.1 Eubacterium sp.
CCCAGAGGGGAACCGGGATAGGGATCCAGCATATTCACGGGAATCGACTCCGTTCCCAGATCGAGCTCTGCCATGGCGAGATCGACACGGTCTTCGACCGATTCGCCGACGCCGATGATGCCGCCGCTGCACACTTCCAGCCCCGCTTCATGCGCCGCGCGGATCACTTCCCGCTTCTGCTGCCAGGTGTGTGATGTGCAGATCTTCGGAAAAAACGTCTCCGACGTCTCCAGATTATTGTGCACGCGGCCGACGCCGGCATCTCTTAAGAGTTCCAGATCTTCCGGCTCCAATAGCCCAAGTGATACGCAGGGGATGAGAGCGGTCTCGGCTCTGATCATCCGGACGCCCTCCGCCAGCCGTTCGATCTGCTCTCTGCTCATTTTTCTTCCCGAGGAGACAAGGCAATAGTGGCGCGCATTCCTCGCTTTGGCATCCGAAAGGATCGTCTCCGGATCGAGAAGGGGAAACGTCCTGATATCCGATGTGGAACAGGATGCCTGCGGACAAAAGCGGCAGTTCTCGCTGCATCTGCCGCCCCGCACGCTGATCACCGCGCACATATCAAAGCGGTCACTGCAATATTCTTCCCGGATCCGGTCCGCCGCCTCCGCTAATTCTTCTATATCAATATCTGTTCCCGCGAGTCGGATCGCTTCCTCGCGGCTTATCTTCTCTCCCGAGAGCACTTTTTCTCTCATATCCCGTACAAAACTCATTCTTTGTTCTCCCAAGCATAAATCTATTCGAAAATATCCACTTGTCGGACCGCAACGCCTTCATAATGGCCATCTGCCTTATCATATCACGATATTTCGCAACCGTCATCGTCAACTAACTTGTCAACCGATAAGTTTTATAAAGTTGACATACGGTGTGGACGATGGTATCCTTCAACTATAAAAATAATGAATTGGAGATATTATCATGTCAACAAACACAACTACAGCTTCCGCCGGTAAAAGTCGTTTTTCCACAAAGCGTCTCGTGATCTGTGCTCTGTTTGCAGCTCTTATCTGCATCTCCGCATATATCAGTGTACCGCTTCCGCTCCCTTCGGCACCGAAGATCACCCTGCTGAACTTCGTGGTCATCCTGATCACCCTGCTGCTTCCGCTGCCGGACTCCTTCCTGACCGTTATGGTCTGGATGATCCTCGGCCTCATCGGCATCCCGGTCTTTATCGGGGGCGGCTCCGGCATAGGCTATCTGCTGGCTCCGTACGGCGGATACACGCTCGTCTATCCGATCATTGCGATCCTGGTTCCGCTCCTTCGCGGAAAAACGTATAACCGTCTTCGCTATACCGCAGTATCGCTCTTCGCCGCACTTCTGGTCGATTTTCTCGGAATGCTCTGGCTGATGCATGTAAGCAGCTACGATATCCGCACCGGCTTCCTGACCGGTTTCCTTCCGTTTCTTCCGCTGGATATCATCAAAGCAGTCATCGCCGCTCAGATCGTACCGGCATTCAAAAGAATCATGCGCTGATTCCTGTTACAGCAAAAATCCCTCCCGTTTTTGATCCGGGAGGGATTTTTTTTGCATTATATTGGATGTCATGCAATTACGCAATCAGGAAATTGAACAGCTCGACGCGGGAGCAGATGTTCATCTTGCGATAGATGTTCTGCAGATGTTTCTGCAGTGTATGCTCGGTGATGCAAAGTTTTTCACAGATATCCGTGTTCGACTCGGTGCGGAAGATCATGCCGATGATCTCCTTTTCCTTCGGTGTCAGATGCGCGGTGCGCTCCATCCGTTCGATGCTGCTTGCGACAGACACCGAAATGTTGTTGCTGAAACAATGTTTATAGAACACTTTATTGAAATGCCGGTCAAGGCTCTTCATGATCTGAACTTCCTCATCGCGGAATTCACCGAGCTTCGAATCCCTGTAGAGCATGATAACGCCGAGCATCTTCTTATCATAGACGATCGAAGCCTGCAGTGTGTCATAGACATCAAGTCCTGTATAACAGTTCCGGTAGATCGTGGAACGCAGTCTCTCGTCCGCGGACAGCAGGCTGCTTTCCCGAAGAACGAGCGGGCCGCCCTGAAGGACAAGCCACTGTGCGGGACTCTTGCTGTAGAGTTCGAGGTAATCTCTTTCTGCCGCCTCGAAGGAAGCCGGCATGCAGGTCATCGAGGAAAAGACGGGTTTCTTTCCTTTCTCTACCGGCTGATCCGCGATCAAAATGCTCGCATACGTAAACGGGATCAGATTTTTCAGATGGCTGAGGATTCCTTCGCGGATCATATTAAAATCTTCTGACTCATACATTGTATATAACAGGTCATCGTAAATCATAAATTTCTCATCCATCGATTTATCCTCCTTAAATGCACAAAGAGGCACTCTCCCTAAGGAGAATGCCTCTTTGCATCAATACGGCTATTATAGCAGGGTCTGTTCGGAATTTCCAGTCCGAATTTCAAAAATCGTTATTTTTTTCTCACTCGCTCGCATCTTGACAAGTCGCGCACAACTGTTGTACGTTACAAAGTGCAGATTTCAGATTTTTTCTTATATATAAGGAGACAACAGCAAATGTTGAATCAGTTTTCCCGCACGCAGCTTCTGCTGGGTGCTGACAATATGGAGAAGCTTGCCGCGTCCCGCGTAGCCATTTTCGGCATCGGCGGTGTCGGCGGTTACGTCGTTGAAGCACTTGTCCGCAGCGGCGTCGGTGCCATCGATCTGATCGATGACGACAAGGTCTGCCTGACCAACCTGAACCGGCAGCTCATCGCCACGAGAAAAACTGTCGGCAAATACAAGGTCGATGTTATGGAGGACCGCGTGCGCGAGATCAACCCGAACTGTCAGGTTATTAAGCACAAATGCTTCTATCTTCCGGAAACGGCCGACCAGTTTGATTTCACACAGTACGCTTACGTGATCGACTGCGTCGATACCGTGACCGCGAAGATCGATATCATCATGCAGGCCAAGAAGGCAGGCGTTCCGGTTATCAGCTGCATGGGAGCCGGCAACAAGCTCGATCCTTCCAAGTTTGAAGTTGCCGACATCTACCGCACAGAGATGGATCCGCTGGCCAAAGTGATGCGCCATGAAATGAAGAAGAGACATGTGAAAAAGCTGAAGGTCGTTTATTCCAAGGAAAAACCGACCCGTCCGCTCGAGGATATGTCGATCAGCTGCCGTACCCACTGCATCTGCCCGCCGGGAACAGAGCACAAGTGCACAGACCGCCGCGACATCCCGGGAAGCAACGCTTTCGTTCCTCCGGTTGCCGGTCTCATCCTGGCAGGTGAAGTCATCCGCGATCTCACCGGGGTCAAACCGGCCAAATAAAGTCCGGCTAAATCCAGTCCGGTAATTTACTTTCCTTCGCCAAGCTTTCCGGTCTCCCGGAAGTATTCCGGGAGAGAGTCATATACATTTCGATATTTTGCGGTTGCCCTTTTTCCGCCGGTCCATTGGTTGATATAGGAGATCCGGATCCATTTATCATCGATCTTTTCCAGTTTTGCATCCATCATGGGACAATATTGGATAACAAACTCCGGCAGTCTGATCGAATCCGGTGAATTCCGAAGATTGATCAGGATCTGCGTCAAATAATTGGAAAAAGTCTCCGGCTTCTTTCTCATCTCTTGTACCGCAGCGCCTTTTATGATATTTTCATCGGCTCTGGCAGCACGGGCAGCATCAAGTGGTCCCATTACGACCATATCCATTGCACTGACCGGGATATCCCCATCCAGGCCGTATCCCAGTCTGATGTAATGAAGTATGCCGTCGCGCAAAACAAACGCGGAAGATTTTGTCAGATTCGTATTTTCGTTCTTCTTTATGAACCAGATTATCATACCGATAACAATGGATATGTCAAAGATGACTATCAAAACGCCCGGGACGTTAAGAAATGCATAACACCAGATCGATGCAACGATCAGCAAAATTATGGGTATTATGCACAGTCCGAAAATAAGGTTCGGATGATTTTCAAATGCTTTATCCTTTTTTATATCTCTTTTCAAAAAGACCTGATCCATTTCTGCCTCCCAGTCACTAAAAGCACGCTTGTTTTCACCAAATCCAGATACATTCCGCTGTTAATGAATCCCAATGATTCGTTCTGATATTTCGATCTCGTCGGCAGTCGCCCATTTTTCATAATAATAC
>JAXJTA010000159.1:0-7953 GCA_036309825.1 Eubacterium sp.
GAATCCACGCCGCCGGAAAGTGCCAGAAGGACTTTGCCGTCGCCGACTTTCTCACGGATCGCCTGCACGGTCGTTTCCACGAAGGAGTCCATTTTCCAGGTGCCTTCGCAGCCGCAGATATTCTTTACAAAATTCGAGAGGATCGTTTTTCCCTCTACGGTATGAAGAACCTCCGGATGGAACTGGATCGCGTAAAGTCCCTCTTTAACGTTCTCGCAAGCCGCAGTCGGGCAGTTTGCCGTATGGGCAACCATGCGGAAGCCGGGCGCCATCTGACTGATGTAATCAAAATGGCTCATCCATACGGTCGTTGTTTCGGAAACGCCGGTAAAAAGCGCGGATGTATTGTCAACATGCGTTTCGGTCTTGCCGTATTCGCGGTCGGAAGCTCTCTCGACCTTGCCGCCCAGTACATGGTTCATAAGCTGTGCGCCGTAGCACAGACCGAGAACCGGAATGCCGAGGCGGAAGAGTTCCTCAGAGCAGGTCGCTGCGCCCTCTTCATAGACGCTGTTCGGGCCTCCGGTAAGAATAATTCCCTTCGGGTTCATTGCCTTGATCTGCTCAAGCGGAGTTCTGTAGGAGTAGATCTCGCAGTAAACATTGCATTCACGGACACGTCTCGCAACAAGCTGGTTATACTGACCGCCGAAATCGATGACGATCACTTTTTCTTCATTGATTTGCTTCATGAAATGTCCTTTCATTGTGTATATGAAAAATTAGTTCAAGTTATTATAGCGCAATCTGAATTTCATGTCACGAAAAAATAGCTTTTCAGCGTATCAGTTGTTATAATTGAACTATTCTTAACACATATACGACGAGCAATTCGTCAATTATTTGCCGTACGATATCTGTACGCAGCAATGGGAGGAAATCATATGGAAAAGAAACGTCCCCGCGGTCGCGAGGAACATGTAACCGGCAATGGCAAAGGCGTCCATCGCCGCGGTGAAGGACTGCATACCGGTCCGGTCGGATCTTCCGACGGTTACAGTGGAAAAAACGAACGCCCTTCATCCGGTTCCGGCAGCCGTCCGGTCGGGAACCGGCCGACACAGGGCAGTTATGGAAGCGGTGGTGGCAGGCGTCCGTCCGGGCTTCTGCTCATCGGCGTTTTTATTCTGATCATCGTACTGATCGTCGGTCTGACCGGCGGCTGCAGCAGCTGTTCAAGTGCCATGCAGGGTCTTGGCGGGCTCGGTGATCTGAGTTCTCTGACCGGCGGCTATACCTCGGACAATGAAAATTACCAGAACAGCACCTACTCTTCTACCTGGGATGCGGGCACATCCGATTCCACAGCCGTGCTGAACACGAAGGTAGCTGCGGAAGCGCGCGATAAGCGCACGCAGATCCTCGGCAACGGCGAAGATATCGTTACGATCATGGTCTACATGTGCGGCACCGACCTGGAATCCAGAAGCGGCATGGCCACCAATGATCTGAACGAGATGCTGAAGGCAGATATCGGTGACAACATCAACCTGCTCGTTTATACCGGTGGCTGCACATCCTGGCGCAACAATACGATCAGCAGCAGTGTCAACCAGATCTACCAGATCAGGAATCACCAGCTCAACTGCCTCGTTCAGGATGACGGAAGCAAGCCGATGGTCGATCCGTCCACGCTTTCTTCTTATATCAAGTGGTGCAACAAAAACTTCCCGGCCAATCGTTACGAACTGATCCTCTGGGATCACGGCGGCGGTTCCGTAAGCGGATACGGCTACGACGAGAAATATCAGCAGAAAGGTTCCATGAACCTCGCCGGTATCAACAAAGCACTCTCCGACGGCGGTGTATCGTTCGATTTCATCGGCTTTGATGCCTGCCTGATGGCAACCATGGAAACAGCTCTGATGCTCAATCAGTATTCCGATTATCTGATTGCCTCCGAGGAGACCGAACCCGGTGTCGGCTGGTATTACACCGACTGGCTCACCAACTTCAACGAGGATACCTCCAAGCCCACGATCGAGGTCGGCAAGGACATCGTCGACGGCTTCGTCGAGGAGTGTGCGAGGACCTGCCGCGGCCAGCAGACAACTCTTTCCGTGATCGATCTGGCAGAGCTCTCCGCAACCGCGCCGGACAAGATGCGTAGTTTTTCCGAATCCATCAGCAGCCTGATCAGTGAGAAAAACTATTCCACCGTATCAGACGCGCGTTATAACACACGTGAGTTCTCACGAAGCTCCGGCATTGATCAGGTCGACCTGATCGATCTGGCAAACAACATGAAGAACGATGAGGGCAAGGATCTTGCGGACGTTCTGACGAGCGCAGTCAAATATAACCGCACGTCCTCCAACATGACCCATGCCTATGGCATTTCCATCTACTTCCCATACCGCCGCACGACCTATGTGGACACCATGGTCGATACCTACGACGAAATCGGCATGGATGACAGCTACTCCAAGTGTATCCGCGATTTCGCGGCCGTTGAAACAAGCGGTCAGGCAGTGACGGGCGGCACAAGCAATCCGCTCTCCTCGCTCCTTGGCGGCTTTGCGGGCAGCAGTTCCTCCGGAACTTCCTCCTCCGGCAGTATGGATGTATCCCAGATCGCCGGTCTGTTAAGCTCCTTCCTCGGAAGTGACTTCAGCAGTATCGAGGGACTCACGTCATCCAACACGAGTTTCCTTTCCGGAAAATCGATCGATGATGAAGAGATCGCACAGTATCTGGCGGATAATCAGCTGGATTCCTCGTCCCTGCGCTTCGAAGAGAACAGCGAAGGCGATTATGTACTTTCTCTCTCCGAGGAGCAGTGGAACCTCGTGCACAGCGTCGACATGAACATGTTCTACGATGACGGAAACGGCTATGTAGACCTTGGTCTGGATAACCTGTATACCTTTGATGATGACGGCAATCTCGTGGCCAATACGGACCACACATGGCTTGCCATCGACGGACAGCCGGTTGCCTACTATCACCTCGATACAGAGGAGGATGGTGACAATTACACGATCACAGGCCGCGTTCCTGCATATCTGAACGGAGAACGCGTGAATCTGATCCTTGTCTTCGATAATGATAATCCTTACGGCTATATTGCAGGTGCACAGACCGTATACGAAAACGGAGAAACACTGACAAGCGCCAAGGCGCTTACCGAGCTGAATGACGGTGACCGGATCGACTTCGTCTGTGATTACTACACCTATGATCAGCAATATCAGGATTCCTACTATCTCGGCGATCCGCTCACCTACTCCGCGGATTGTGAGATCAGCAATGTTAACGTGGGAGACGGTGACACGCTCGTCACCTACCGTTTCACCGACATTTACAACCAGCAGTACTGGACATTACCGGTCGGTGAGTGATTCTTTTGAAACAGTTTAGGGGATGCACACATTTTCATCACAAATGCTGTGTATAGTAATACTCAGATAGTTGATTAACCACTGACTATCTCCCCCTCATTTAACGCAAGTAAGAAGGCCGATACGGAATAACCGTACCGGCTTTCTTGCTCTTACAAGCCCTCACCCAAGACCGCACTTTGTAACAAAACGCACATGTATCTCCGGTTCCATGTGCTATACTATTATAATAGATCGTTGTACATGATTTGATCGTTATACATCATTATTGTTGTCCCACGCTCCTCAGGAAACGTCGGTCAGATGTGATTAGAGGACGGACACACTTTTACATGAAACGAAGGTTCACCATGAAAAAGATAAAAATCAACTTTACCAGGCCGCTTAATTTCTATGTATTAAAGTTTTTACTGCGTCTTGCGCTGGTCATCACGGCATTCTTTCTGTATATCTTCCACCGTGACGAATTGAAGGTTCTGATGGATCAGCCGATCTGGCGGGGGATCACGCCGATACACGTCCTCTGGTGCATTTTCATGGGCATCATGATCACCCATCTTCTTCCGACGAATATCCTTTCCATGGCCCTTAGAAAGTCCAAAGAAATCAATTACAGACCGGTACAGGGATATGACGAACTGGAGCTTCTCCGCTTCGTTCAGGACCAGAATATCAAGGCCTGGAAGGTACTTCTCGGATGGCTTTCCTTCAACGCGATCTTCGGAGTCCTTTACCTGGTCGGCATTCTGGGATCGCAGGATCTGCTGATGCTGTCGGTATTCTTCTTCCTCTCCGATTACATCTGCATCCTTTTCTATTGTCCGTTCCAGTCCCTTATTATGAAAAACAAATGCTGCGTCAACTGCCGCATCTATGACTGGGGACACTTTATGATGTTCACGCCGATGCTCTTCATCAAAAATTTCTTCAGCTGGAGTCTTTTCTTCACTTCCTGCATTGTCGTGCTTCACTGGGAGATCATCTACGCGCGCCATCCGGAGCGCTTCTGGAGCGGTTCCAACAAGACCCTGCAGTGCGCGCACTGTAAAGATAAGACCTGCCAGTTCAAGGAAGGGCTGAAACGTCGTCACAGACGGGCGAAACTCGGCTGACACTGTCAGGAAACCGGTCAAGTCATTACGTATAATTACAGGGAATAAAATATCCTCTTAAAGCTGCCGTGCACTAAGCTCGCACGCGCACGAAAGGCCCCCGCAGAAACCTGCGGGGGCCTTTCTTAATGTTCGTATGAACTTAATACTCAACCGTTCCTGTAAACGTTATTTTGCCTCTTCAGCGATAGCTGCCTGAGCTGCTGCCAGTCTTGCAACCGGTACGCGGAACGGAGAACAGGATACATAGTCCAGACCGATCTTGTGGCAGAACTCTACGGAAGACGGATCTCCGCCGTGCTCACCACAGATACCAGCGTGGAGTTTCGGGTTAACCGGACGGCCAAGCTTAAGAGCGGTCTCCATCAGCTTGCCAACACCGGTCTGGTCAAGTTTTGCGAACGGATCGGACTCGAAGATCTTCTTGTCGTAGTAAGCGCCAAGGAACTTACCTGCGTCATCACGAGAGAAGCCGAATGTCATCTGGGTCAGATCGTTTGTACCGAAGCAGAAGAAGTCAGCTTCTTTTGCGATCTCGTCAGCTGTAAGAGCAGCTCTCGGGATCTCGATCATGGTACCAACTTCGTACTTCATATCGGAGTTAGCAGCTTTGATCATCTCGTCTGCTGTCTTAACAACAACATCCTTAACGTACTTCAGCTCTTTAACTTCGCATGTAAGCGGAATCATGATCTCCGGTTTTACAGTCCAGTCACTGTGCTCAGCCTGTACTTCAAGAGCAGCGCCGATAACAGCCTTTGTCTGCATAACTGCGATTTCCGGATAGGTTACTGCCAGACGGCATCCACGATGTCCCATCATCGGGTTGAACTCTTTGAGGGACTCAACGATTGCCTTAACCTCATCAAGGGTCTTGCCGAGAGCGTCAGCAAGTTTCTGCTGCTCAGCTTCCTCGTGCGGTACGAACTCATGAAGCGGCGGATCCAGGAATCTGATGGTTACCGGGTTGCCCTCAAGAGCCTCGTACAGAGCCTTGAAGTCGTTCTGCTGATACGGAAGGATCTTTGCAAGAGCTTTCTCACGAGCTTCTACAGTATCGGAGCAGATCATCTCACGGAATGCAGCGATTCTGTCTTCCTCGAAGAACATATGCTCGGTACGGCAAAGGCCGATACCCTCAGCACCAAGCTCACGAGCTTTCTTCGCGTCAGCCGGTGTATCAGCGTTTGTTCTTACTTTCAGCTTTCTGTATTTGTCAGCCCAAGCCATGATACGGCCGAACTCACCTGCGATCGTAGCGTCTACAGTCGGGATCAGACCCTTGTAGATGTTACCGGTTGTACCGTCGATGGAGATCTCGGATCCCTCAACGAATGTCTCGCCAGCAAGAGTGAACTTCTTGTTCTCCTCATCCATGTTGATGTCTCCGCAACCGGATACACAGCATGTTCCCATACCACGAGCTACTACTGCAGCGTGGCTTGTCATACCACCACGAACGGTCAGGATACCCTGAGCGCTCTTCATACCGGTGATATCTTCCGGAGAGGTCTCAAGACGTACAAGAACGACTTTCTCGCCCTTTGCAGCCCAAGCTGCAGCATCATCAGCTGTGAATACGACTTTACCGCATGCAGCACCCGGGGAAGCACCAAGGCCTTTTCCGAGCGGTGTAGCAGCTTTCAGAGCTTTTGCGTCGAACTGCGGATGAAGGAGTGTATCCAGGTTACGCGGATCGATCATTGCAACAGCTTCTTTCTCGGTCTTGTGTCCCTCATCAACGAGGTCGCAAGCGATCTTCAGAGCAGCCGGAGCAGTTCTCTTACCGTTACGGCACTGCAGCATGAACAGTTTTCTATTCTCTACAGTGAACTCCATATCCTGCATGTCATGGTAGTGGTTCTCAAGGATATCGCAAACTTTGATGAAGTCAGCATATGCTTCCGGGAATTCCTTCTCCATCTGAGCGATCGGCATCGGTGTACGAACACCGGCTACTACGTCCTCGCCCTGTGCGTTGATCAGGAACTCACCCATCAGTTTGTTCTCACCAGTAGCAGGATCACGAGTGAATGCTACACCGGTACCGGACTCGTCGTTCAGGTTTCCGAATACCATCGGCATTACGTTTACAGCAGTACCCCAGGAATACGGGATATCGTTGTCACGACGGTATACGTTTGCACGCGGGTTGTCCCAGGAACGGAATACAGCTTCAATAGCAAGCTTGAGCTGTGCTACCGGATCAGACGGGAAGTCCTCACCAAGCTGGTTCTTGTACTCTGCTTTGAACTGCTCTGCAAGAACTTTGAGGTCAGCAGCGGTAAGCTCTACATCATACTTAACACCCTTCTCCTCTTTCATCTTGTCGATGAGCTGCTCGAAGTATTTCTTACCAACTTCCATTACTACATCGGAGAACATCTGAATGAATCTTCTGTAGGAGTCGTATACGAAACGCTCGAACTTCGGATCCGGGTTGCCAGCGATCATAGCTGCAACTACTTCATCGTTCAGACCAAGGTTCAGGATGGTATCCATCATACCCGGCATGGAAGCTCTTGCACCGGAACGTACGGAAACGAGAAGCGGATTCTGAAGATCGCCGAACTTCTTGCCGTTGATCTCTTCCATCTTTGCAACGCCGTCCATGACCTGAGCCATGATCTCGTCGTTGATCTTGCGTCCGTCTTCATAGTACTGTGTACAAGCCTCTGTTGTGATTGTGAATCCCTGCGGAACCGGGAGTCCAATGCTTGTCATCTCTGCAAGGTTGGCACCTTTACCACCAAGCAGGTTTCTCATGTTCATGTCGCCTTCGCTGAACATATAAACCCATTTTGCCATTAAAAACTTACCTCCATAAATTGTAGTTTGCCTAATAGCCTAACGCCTATATTTTACATGCCAAATAGCAGGTAGTCAAGACCGGACACCTGCTATTGGTTGAAAATCCACAGTATTTCTAATATTATTTGTTGTAATTTACGATCTGACCGAAATCTGCCTTCAGAGAAGCGCCGCCGATCAGTCCGCCGTCGATGTCCGGCTTAGCCAGAAGCTCTTTGCAGTTTCCTGCGTTCATGGAGCCGCCGTACTGAATTCTGATAGCTTCCGCTGTATCGGTATCGTAAACTTCCGCGATGCAGTCACGGATCGCTTTGCAGACTTCCTCAGCCTGATCAGCGGTAGCGGTCTTGCCTGTTCCGATAGCCCAGATCGGCTCGTAAGCGATGACAGCTGTTTTTGCCTGATCAGCGGTTACACCCTGGAAGCCGACCTTAACCTGCTGACGGATCCAGTCCATGGTGATACCCTGCTCTCTCTGCTCCAGAGACTCGCCGCAGCACATGATCGGTGTAAGACCGTGCTCGAAGCATTTCAGTACTTTCTTGTTAACATCCTCGGATGTCTCCTTGAAGTAGTCTCTTCTCTCGGAATGACCAAGGATAACATACTTAACGCCTGCGTCAACAAGCATTGCCGGAGCGATCTCACCGGTGTAAGCGCCGCTCTCTTCATAGTACATATTCTCAGCA
>JAXJTA010000160.1:0-4029 GCA_036309825.1 Eubacterium sp.
AGCGTATACTTTATAGCAAAGAGACCTTCAGCAAGGTAGAAGGATTTTCAACCGATTTGAGAAGGGGACACTGATATGATCGAGGCAACGAGTTGTGGAGGTATCGTCATCTTCCGTGGAAAGATCCTCGTGCTATACAAGAATTACCGGGGACGCTATGAAGGATGGGTACTGCCGAAGGGAACGGTAGAGGAAAATGAAGAATTCCCCGAGACGGCACTTCGGGAAGTAGAGGAGGAATCGGGAGCGAAGGCTACCATTGTCCGTTACATCGGAGCGAGCGGTTACAGCTTTACAGTACCGGAGGGAACGGTAGACAAGAAGGTGCACTGGTACCTGATGATGGCGGACAGTTATTACAGCCGTCCGCAGAAAGAGGAATACTTCGTGGATTCCGGTTTTTATAAGTATCATGAGGCATATCATCTGCTCAAGTTCAGCAACGAGAGACAGATGCTGGAAAAGGGATATAACGAATATCTGGAGTTAAAGAAAAGAGGTCTATGGGTTCCGCAAAAACAGAATGGCTGAAGAAACCGTATCTGAGCGGGAACGCCGAAAAGGAGATCCGGAAGATCCGACGCGCGGTCGATAAAAGATCCTGGTATCCCGGGCTTTATCTGATTACGATCGCAGCCAGCGATCGCGACATGCTGGATATTATCAGCGCGCGGTATCTGCTTGAAAAGAGCGTCGCGGACAGGCTTCCGGTGATCGTTGGCGCTGCCTTTGGCCGGGGCGAGGCAATGGATCTGATCACCCGCATGGCAGAGGATACGTTCAGGGCAACCGGCGGCTGTGATATCCGCTCGTTTCTGATGAGGCAGAATAGGACAGAAGAGGAGAACTGATATGGCAGTGGTATTACATGTACTGGCTGTGATCGGCATCGTCCTTCTGTGGATCCTTCTTGTTCTGGCGGTCTTGATCGCGCTGATTCTGCTCGTTCCGTTCCGGTACAGGGGGCAGGTGAAAAAGCAGGGTGATGCGGTCGACGCGAAAGGCACCGTGTGGTGGCTTTTCCACGTTTTTCATCTGTCCGGATATTTTCGAAGAACAGAGGGAAAAAACGACAAGGGACTTGAGATCTACCTGTTCGGGATACCGGTTTACAGTCTGCTAAAAAAACATAAAAAGAATAAGTTAAAGAAGACGCCGAAAACAGCAAAAACATCCGGAAAGCCCGGAAGCCATACATCGGGCTATACGAAAGAGAAGGGCGCGAAGAAGAAACCGACGATCCGCCCCGGAGAACGGAAGAGCGTTCCGATCACCGTGGAGGTCGTTCGCAGTAAACGTCCGAATCTTCTGGTCCGGCTGTCCGCAAAGGTCAGCGCGTTTTTCGGAAGAATCAAAAAAGCAGCCGCGAAGGCGGAAAGAACGGTCGACCAGATCAATTCCTGGGCGGACTATCTGGCAGGCGCGTCTTTCGCGAGAGCTAAGGATGTGATTTTGAAGGCGGTCATTGCATTGATCCGGCACATTCTTCCGAGGAAGATACAGGGATCGGTCGAGTTCGGCTTTGACGATCCCTCGAAGACGGGCATGGCACTCGGCGCGATTGCCATGTTTTATCCGGTCATTCCGGAAAAGCTTGAGATCAAGCCGGACTTTGAGGAGAAAAAGCTGGAAGCGGATGTGACCGCAAGCGGCCGCATCATTCTCGCAGTCGTGCTCGTGCAGGTGATCAGGGTCATTCTCGATAAGGATGTAAGGATCCTGATCAATCGTATCAAGAATACGAAAAAGAAAACTTCGAAGAACAAAGCAGCCAAAGGCAGCACAGCCAAAAAAGATACAAAGAATAAGAAAAATGAGGGTAAAGGAGGCCGTAACCATGGCAGAAAATAAAGAAGGCAACGATTTCCAGGAGAATATCAGTTCCCTGTTCAGAGGATTGGACACATTTCTCAGCACGAAGACAGTAGTCGGTGAGCCGGTCAAGGTCGGAGAGAGTACCATGATCCCGCTTGCGGACATTTCCTTCGGTCTGGGAGCAGGCGCGTTCAACTCCAGTGCACGCAACAACGGCGGCGGCGGACTCGGCGCAAAGGTCAGCCCGGCAGCCGTGCTGATGATCGCCAAGGACGGTACGACAAAGCTCGTGAACCTGAAGAATCAGGATGCGGTTGCCAAGATCCTGGATATGGCACCGGATATCATTACGAAGATCAAAAACACCGCCGCAGGCACTTCGGAAGAGGAAGATCTGAATTTTGACGAATAATAAAAAAATCACTTGCAAATATGACACGGGTCTGATAAAATATGCAAGTGTTGTGAGCCGTAATCTATTCGCGCTCAAGTTTTCGTTCAAGGAGGTGTAATCATGGCAAAATGTGCAGTTTGCGAAAAAGCCGTTTATTTTGGTAATCAGGTAAGCCATTCTCATAGAAGATCCAACAAAATGTGGAAGGCGAATGTAAAGTCCGTTCGCGTAAAGACTGAGGAAGGCAACAAGAGAATGTACGTATGTACCAGCTGCCTGAAGAGCGGAAAAGTTGAGCGTGTTTAACTTTACGTTTCCGTAATGATTTAGAGAAAAGATGCGGAGTTTCGATTCGTTCGGGACTCCGTTTTTTTTGTAGCAGGTATTCCCTTTTACGGGCAAATCAGTTATACTGAAAGTTGTTTTATAGAAGAAAGGAGCCTGAATATGAAGGGACGAGTTAATTCGGACTTAGGCGAAGTGATCATCAATCCGGATGTCATCGCCACCTACGCCGGAAGCGTTGCGGTTGAATGCTTCGGCATTGTAGGTATGGCGGCGGTCAATATGAAGGATGGTCTGGTCAAACTTCTGAAAAAGGACAGCCTGAAACACGGGATCAACGTTGAGATCGAGGATAACAGGATCTCTCTGGAGTTCCATGTCATCGTTGCGTACGGTGTGAGCATTTCGGCTGTTTCCCAGAATCTGATCGATAGTGTGAAATACAAATTAGAGGAATTCACCGGAATGAAGGTTGAACATGTACGGATCCGTGTAGAAGGCGTGCGTGTGATCGACTGATCGTAAGGAGGAATTTATTTTGTCATATCAATCAATCGATGCGGCCCTGCTTTCCAAGATGTTCCTTGCGGGAGCACATAACCTGGATGTAAAGAAGGACTGGATCAATGAACTGAATGTATTCCCGGTGCCGGACGGCGATACCGGAACGAATATGACGATGACCGTCATGTCTGCGGTAAATGAGGTGCAGAAGCTTGACGACATCACGATGAAGACCCTTTCCAAGGCGATTTCTTCCGGATCGCTTCGAGGAGCCAGAGGAAACTCAGGCGTTATTCTGTCGCAGCTTTTCAGAGGCTTCACCAAGGTGATCAAAGCATCGGACGCAGTTGATAACCATCTGATCGCCGATGCCTGCGTAAAGGCAGTTGAGACGGCTTATAAAGCGGTCATCAAACCGAAGGAAGGTACGATCCTTACCGTTGCCAAGGGAATGGCGGATATTGCCGTGAAACTTGCGGACGGGCAGCAGTCTGTGGAAGACTATGTGGGATCGATCATTGAATACGGTAATCAGGTACTTGCCAGAACACCGGAAATGCTTCCGGTATTGAAGGAAGCGGGCGTTGTCGATTCCGGCGGCCAGGGTCTGATGACGATCCTCGAGGGCGCTTATGACGCGCTTCTCGGCAAGGAGATCGATATTAATTTTGAAAAGCCGGAACCGAAGAAAGAGACAACTGTCGAGGAGAATATCCGGTTTGCCTATGCGGAGGAGTTCATCATCAATGTGGACCGTCCGATGCCGCAGGCACAGATCGATGAGTTCCGCGCTTTCCTCAATTCTCTCGGTGAGAGCATTGTGATCGTACCGGATGTCGATATGGTAAAAGTTCATCTGAATACCAATGATCCGGGTATGGTTCTGACAAAAGCGGTTTCCTACGGGCCGGTCACTTCTGTCATGATCTGTAACAAAAAGCTGGAGGAATCTCACGAGCTGATCTTCCCGGATGCGTCTAAGCTGGCAAAGGAACAGAAGAAGGCAGCCGCGGAAGCTGCACCCGCAAAGA
>JAXJTA010000161.1:0-2741 GCA_036309825.1 Eubacterium sp.
GCATAGAGACCGGTCAGAATGTTCATTGCCGTACTTTTACCGGATCCGTTCTCGCCGAGGATCGCCTGGATCTCACCGTACTTCGCCTTCAGGCTGATTCCGTCATTGGCTTTGACTTTTCCAAAATACTTTCTAATATCGCGAAGTTCAATTGCCGCATTCTGTTCCATATACGAAATTTCTCCTAAAAAAACGCCCTCCGTTCCGAAAAACAGAGGGCGATCTTTATCTGTAATTACTGGATAGATCCGTTAACACCTTCAACGAAGAAATCAAAAGCAAACAGCTGTTCCGGAGTCATGGTGGAACCTGCTTCTACCTTTACGTTTCCTTCATTGTCTTTGATCTCACCGGCCCAGATATCAAGAGTCTGGTTCTTGAATCCCTCTTCTGCTTCTTCAACTTTTGCAATAGTAGCATCATCGGAATTGTAGATCTTGCCGAGGCTTACAAAGCCGTCAGCCATGCCGAGCCACTGGTTTGTACCGGTCCATGTGCCATCGATGATTCTCTGAACATCATTGATAAAGAATGTTTCCCAATCACATGCCGGGTTGGTCAGGTAGTAATCCGGAATGGTATCATGGCCGTCTGTTGCATAACCGAAGCCGTAAGCACCAAGCTTTGCGCCTGCGATCGCAGCGTTCAGGGAATCAAGGTAAGCGATAATTACGTCGCTGCCGTTGTTTACAAGCTCTGTTGCTGTAGCAGCTTCTGTAGACGGATCGAACCAGCTGTTTGTCCATTTTACATTTACTGTTACATCCGGGTTAACGCTCTTTGCACCGAGTGTGAACGCGTTGATCATACGAACACATTCCGGAATCGGATAGGAAGCGAGGTAACCGATCTGGTTGGACTCTGTCTTCGCACCTGCTACGATACCGCAGAGATATTCGCTCTCGTAGTTCTTCGGGAAGAAGGTTGCCATATTCTCTTTGTTGATGGATCCGGAGTAGTGGTTGAAGTATACATCCGGATGCTTGTCAGCTTCTGCTGCTACATACTCACCGTAACCAAAGCTTGTAGCGTAGATTACATTGGCACCGTTCTTGATCAGGTTCTCGATCGCGGTTTCGCACTCTTCATTCTCCGGAACGCTGGTTGCGTACTGAACTTCGTAGCCTTCGTTCTCAAGTGCCTGGAAGCCCTGATACAGCGCATAGCTGAATCCTTCTGTACCAAACTCTGTATTGAATACAACACCGATCTTGATATCTTCCTTTGTCAGTTTCGGAAGACCTGCTGCTTCTGTCTCAGCTGCTGCGGAAGTGCTCTCTGCTGCTGTGCTTTCAGCCGCAACGCTCTCCGCTGCTGTGCTTTCTGCTGCCGATGCGCTGCTTGCTGTCTCGGAAGCGGAATCTGCTACGCTGCCACATGCCGCAAGGGAACATGCCATAATCGCACCTAAAGCGATTGCTAAAAATTTCTTTCTCATTAAAAGTTGCTCCTTTCCTGGATCCACACGGTACAAAACATATTCTTGTACCATCAATCGTTATAGTAACTGTATGGTATATAGTTACTATATAGTCAATTGAGACATGCTTTGCAGAATATCCAAAGATTTTTAGAAAAAAGGAGTTTTTTTGTGGTTTTTTAATGGAAAGTCAAAACTTCTCACACAGGGCAGCCGCCACCGCCTTCTGCAGCTCCGGTACGACTTCCGCTTCAAACCAGGGGTTCTTCTTCTGCCATCGAAAATTGAGCGGACTCGGATGTACGATGGGAAAATACTGCGGCATATAGTTCGCATAGTTTTTCACCGTCTCCGTCAGATTCGCTTCCATCCGTTCCTTCAGATAATATTTCATCGCGTAATTGCCGATGAGGATCGTCAATTTCAGGTTCGGCATAAGGCTCAGTATCCGCTCGTGATACTCTTCCGCGATGAATTTGCGCGGCGGCAGATCCCCTGTCTTCCCTTTTCCGGGATAGTAAAAATCCATCGGCACGATGGCGATCCTGTCGGAATAAAAGGTCTCGCGGTCGATGCCCATCCAGGAGATCAGCTTTTCACCGGACTTATCATTGAAGGGGATCAGCGTCTCCTCGACTTTCTTGCCGGGCGCCTGACCGACGATCAGAACCCGCGCGTTTTCGCTGACCTGGTAGACCGGTGGAATATGCCGCTCCGTGTAGGAACGGTTCCGTTCATCCGCCTCGAGCTCTGCTGTCAATTCTTCTATTGTTAAATGCTCTGTCTTCATCATATTTCCCTGTCCCCTTAATCATCAATAAAAGGCGTCAATGAAAGGCCGCCAATAAAGGCCGCCAATAAAGGCCGCCAATGAAAAGTCACCATTGAAAGGCCGCCAATTATATGGAAATCACACCGAATACACTCAGGAAGGAAGCTACCAGAATGATAACGATAAATAGCGGGCACAGATAACGGATCATAAAGCGATAAATGCCGCGCTCACGGAACGCCGAGGATCCTTGAACTTCCTCCTCGATTTTCCTGATACCGATAACACGCACAATGAGGATACACGTCGCCAGCGCACCAAGCGGCAAAAAAATGGAGTTGACCAGGAAATCAAAGAAATCCAGAAAATCCATGCCAAGGATATGCACGAAATCAAGGATATTGAATCCAAACGCCGAGAGGCTGCCGAGACCGATCAGAATGACTCCCATCAGCACCGTTGCCGGCTTGCGTGACAGCCCAAGCTCATCCTCGAAGGTGGAAACCGCACTCTCCGTCAGGGCAATGGACGAAGTCAGAGCCGCAAAGA
>JAXJTA010000162.1:0-2468 GCA_036309825.1 Eubacterium sp.
ATGCCTGGATCGAATATTATTCCCCGGACGGCAGCACGATCGCGGAGATCCGGACATCGATCGACAACCCCGGCTATCCGATGGACATTTCCCTTTCCGACAATGGCGAGCTCCTCGCGGTATCCTACCTCGGCTTCACCGGCGGCCGGCAGAACGGCATCCTGCATATCTACAGCTTCGGTGCCGCAGGGCAGAACCAGATGGACAACCGTATCGGCGATTTCGAGACGGCGGGACGGATCATCCCCGAGGTCGAATATCTCGGGGGAAGTACCTTCGCGGCGATCGGTTCCGACGGCTTCGCGATCTATGAGGGAGATAAAATTCCCAAGGAGACAGCAGAGGTCCTTGTAGAGAAAAACATCGTCAGCGCGTTCCACGACGGGGACAAGATCGGTCTGATACTCGAAGGAGGAGCGAGCGAAGAAGAAAGTCACGCGTTTGAGATGCGTCTGTATGATGGAAACGGACGACAGACGGAGTCGGCGGATTTTGATTTTATCTATGACACGGTCGAGTATGCGGATGGGGAGATCAATCTGTATAACGGATCCGAACTCTGTGTGCTGAGTGAAGCGGGGATCGAGAAATTCAACGGTACTTACGATGAAAGCACGAGCGCGTTTTTTGCGATCGGTAGGCACCGCTTTGTGGCGGTCACCGATAACAGCATGAACATTCTGCAGCTCAAATAAGCGGCGAAATACCTTCAAATGCCCTGTTTATCAATATCTTGCGTTTTAAAAACGTTTATGATATACTCTCTTAATGGCTGTAAAAGGCCGGAAAATCAGATATTAAGCGCTTTTAAGGCGTGAATTTATGATCAGTATTTTTTATTTTATAGGAGGATTTGACAAGAATGAGCGTCAAAGTAGAAAATCTCGAAAACAATATGGCTAAGCTTACGATCGAAGTATCTGCTGAAGAATTCGAGAAAGCAATGCAGTCCGCATACCAGAAACAGAAAAAGAACATCAGCATCCCGGGATTCCGCAAAGGCAAAGTTCCGAGAGCAATGGTAGAAAAAATGTACGGCCCGGCTGTATTCTACGAAGATGCTGCAAATTCTCTGATCCCGTCCGCTTACGAAGAGGCTGCCAAGGAGAGCGAGCTTGAGATCGTATCCACACCGGAGATCGATGTAGAGCAGATCGAAAAAGGCAAATCCTTCATCTTCAACGCAACCGTTGCTACAAAACCGGAAGTAACCCTCGGCGATTACAAGGGAATCAACGTTCCGAAGACAGAAGTAGCAGTAACTGAGGAAGAGATCGAAGCTGAACTGAAATCCGAGCAGGAAAAGAACGGCCGTGAGATCACCGTTGAGGACGCAGGCGCTGAGATGGGCGATACCGTAACTCTTGATTACGCAGGCGCTATCGACGGCGTAGCATTCGACGGCGGTACAGCAAATGACCAGAACCTCAAACTCGGCTCCAACTCCTTCATCCCGGGCTTCGAAGATCAGCTCGTTGGCGTAAAGGCAGGCGAGTCCAGAGAAGTAAAGGTTACCTTCC
This sequence comes from Eubacterium sp., assembly GCA_036309825.1. Classification (GTDB taxonomy): domain Bacteria; phylum Bacillota; class Clostridia; order Lachnospirales; family Lachnospiraceae; genus Bilifractor. Next base: position 1,521 of record JAXJTA010000162.1, read on the forward strand.
CGGAGGATTACCATGCTGAGGATCTTAAGGGCAAAGAGGCAGTCTTCGTTTGCACCGTAAAGAAGATCACCCGCACAGAGCTTCCGGAGCTGAACGATGAGTTCGCGCAGGATGTATCCGAGTTCGATACCCTTGAGGAGTACAAAGCAGATCTCTCCAAGAAGATCACTGAGCGCAAAGAGAAACAGGCTGCACAGGCGAAGAAGGACAACGCCGTTTCCAGAGCAGCGCAGAACGCGACCATTGATATCCCGGCAGCTATGCTCAACACACGTGCCGACGAGATGGTAAATAACTTCGCAAGAAGACTTCAGGCACAGGGCATGTCCATGGAAATGTACATGAAGTACACCGGTGCCGACGCAAATGCTATGCGTGAGCAGGTAAAACCGCAGGCTGAGATCCAGATCCGCAATGAGCTCGTACTGGAGAAGATCGCCGAGGTTGAGAACCTCGAGGTTGCCGATGCCGATATCGATAAAGAGATCGAAGAGATGGCAAAGGCTTACAACATGGAAGCCGACAAGATGAAAGAGATCATCGGCGAAGAAGAGAGAAAAACAATCGCAAGAGACCTCAAAGTACAGAAAGCGATCGACTTTGTTGCCGAGAACGCTGTAGAGGTTGAGGAGAAAGAAGAGGATAAATAATGGCACTTGTTCCATATGTCATTGAGCAGACAGGCCACAGCGAGAGAAGCTACGATATCTACTCCCGTCTGCTGAAAGACCGGATCATTTTCCTTGGCGAAGAGGTATCCGACGTATCGGCAAACCTCATCGTCGCGCAGATGCTTTTCCTGGAATCGGAAGATCCGTCCAAGGATATTCATCTGTATATCAACAGCCCCGGCGGTTCCGTAACCGCAGGCATGGCGATCTATGACACGATGCAGTACATTAAGTGCGATGTTTCCACGATCTGCATCGGCATGGCAGCCAGCATGGG
>JAXJTA010000163.1:0-6282 GCA_036309825.1 Eubacterium sp.
GCCAGAGACCGTACGGCGACCGCAATAATAACGGTCAGAGGCCTTACGGCGACCGCGGCAACAACGGTCAGAGACCGTACGGCGACCGCAATAATAACGGTCAGAGACCATACGGCGACAGAAATAACCGTCCGGGCTACGGCGCACAGGGCGGACGTCCGGGCTTTGGCGGTCAGGGCGGAAATCGTCCGGGCTTCGGAAGCAGAACCGGTTTCGGCAGACAGCAGGATAAGGACAAGGACGAGGACGGGCCGAAGAAATTCGAGAGCCGCCGCAATAACCAGCACGCGGCACGTCCGGCTGCAGGCGGTGACATGGGTCTCAAGAAACCGACCCGTGATATCGGACACAGCAAGGACAAGGATAAGTCCAAGAATGATTTAAGAGAAAATAAATTCACCAACGACCGCAGCAACGGCGGAAACAGCCGCAGCCGCAATAACCAGCACGCTCTTCCGAAGGCTCTTCAGAGACCTGTACACAGAAAAGAGGAGAAGAAGGAAGAGAAGGTAACGGAGATCCAGATCCCGGAGAAGATGACGATCCGCGAGCTGGCTGAGAAGATGAAGATGCAGCCGTCCGTGATCGTAAAGGACCTCTTCATGAAGGGAGAGATCTTTACCGTAAACCAGGAGATCGACTATGACAAAGCGGAAGAGATCGCGATGACATATGATATTCTGGTAGAGAAGGAAGAAGTTGTCGATGTCATCGAAGAACTTCTGAAAGAGGACGAGGAAGATGAAGATACCATGGTATCCCGTCCGCCGGTAGTCTGTGTCATGGGTCATGTTGACCATGGTAAAACTTCCCTCCTGGATGCGATCCGTCATGCGCATGTTACCGACCGCGAGGCAGGCGGCATCACACAGAACATCGGCGCGTACGGTGTCAAGATCAACGGACGTAAGATCACCTTCCTTGATACACCGGGTCACGAAGCATTCACCGCGATGCGTATGCGCGGCGCGAACTCCACGGATATTGCCGTTCTGGTCGTTGCAGCGGACGACGGTGTTATGCCGCAGACGATCGAGGCAATCAACCATGCCAAGGCAGCAGGCGTTGAAGTCATCGTTGCCGTCAACAAGATCGATAAACCGGGCGCGAATGTCGACCGTGTAAAACAGGAACTTACCGAGTATGAACTCATCCCGACCGATTGGGGCGGCACGACCGAGTTCATTCCGGTTTCCGCAAAAACAAAGGAAGGTATCGACGATCTTCTCGAGACCATCCTGCTGACAGCCGATATTCTCGAGCTGAAAGCCAATCCGAACCGTAAAGCAAGAGCGCTTGTGCTTGAGGCAAAGCTGGATAAGGGTAAGGGCCCGGTTGCCAACATTCTGGTACAGAAGGGTACTCTCCATGTCGGCGATTACATTGCCTGCGGCGCTGCTTCCGGTAAGGTCCGCGCTATGATGGACGAGAACTCCAGAAGACTGAAAGAAGCCGGCCCGTCGACACCGGTCGAGGTACTCGGACTGAACGATGTACCGAACGCGGGAGAGATCCTCGTAGCGACCGATACCGACAAAGAGGCGAAGAGCTTCGCCGCGACCTTCATTTCGGAAAGCAAGAACAAGCTTCTGGAAGATACCAAATCCAGAATGTCGCTGGATGCTCTGTTCAGTGAGATCCAGACCGGCAATCTGAAGGAACTCAACCTGATCGTAAAAGCCGATGTACAGGGTTCCGTAGAGGCACTGAAGCAGTCTCTGCTGAAACTGTCGAACGAGGAAGTTGCCGTCAAGATCATTCACGGCGGTGTCGGCGCGATCAACGAATCGGATGTTACCCTGGCGGCGGCATCCTCCGCGATCATCATCGGATTCAATGTCCGTCCGGATGCGACGGCAAAATCGATGGCAGAACAGGAGAAGGTCGACATCCGTCTGTACCGCGTCATCTACCAGGCGATCGAGGATATCGAAGCAGCCATGAAGGGCATGCTCGACCCGATCTACGAGGAGAAGGTGATCGGCCATGCGGAGATCCGTCAGCTCTTCAAGGCTTCCGGTGTCGGAACCATTTCCGGATCTTACGTCACCGACGGTATGATCCAGAGAGGCTGCAAGGTTCGCATCTACCGCGAAGGCAAGCAGATCTTCGAGGGTGAGCTTGCGTCTCTGAAGAGATACAAGGACGACGTCAAGGAAGTAAAGGGCGGCTACGAGTGCGGTCTGGTATTCACCGACTTTGACGAGGTTCGCGAGCTCGATACCGTAGAGGCATACATCATGGTTGAGGTACCGCGTAAATAAGAGGTATAAGACATGAGAAAAAACAGTATAAAAAATACCAGGATCAATGAGGCTGTCCGCGAGGAACTCAGCACCATTATCCGCAGTGATGTAAAGGATCCGCGCATTGCCGTGATGACGTCCGTAACAAGCGCCGTTGTGGCACCGGATCTGAAGACCTGCCGCGTTTATATCAGCGTACTCGGTGATGACAAGGCCAAGGCGGATACGATGGCCGGTCTGAAGAGCTCGGAGGGCTACATCCGGCACATGCTTGCGCAGAGACTGAATCTGCGCAACACGCCGGAGCTGTCCTTCCGTCTGGACGAGTCCATCGAATACGGCGTGCGCATGTCGAAATTGATCGATGATGTAAGAGAACAGGATAAGAGAGGGCAGGATGAAGAATAAGATCGATGATTTCCTTGAGGGGGTAAAAACGGTTGCCATTGCCGGTCATGTGAATCCGGACGGAGACTGTGTCGGCTCCTGCCTCGGAACATATCTGTATCTTACCGGGAATTTTCCGGAGCTGGAAGTCAAGGTCTATATGGAACCGCCGCGAAGCGTTTTTTCCTATATCGGCGGCTTCGATGCCATCCGGTACGAAGTCGGTCCCGATGAGGGAGACGTCGACCTGTTCATTCTGCTGGACATCAGCAGTAAGGAACGGATCGGCGCGGCGAAGGAGCTCCTTCCGAGAGCGAAAAAAACGCTCTGCTTTGATCACCATGTGACAAACAGGGATTCCTATACCTGGATCATCAACCACCCGGAGGCAAGTTCGGCCAGCGAGGTCGTCTGGAACTTCTTCGACGAGGAGAAGATCTCGGAGAAATGCGCGGAGGCGCTCTATACGGGCATCGCGCATGATACCGGCGTTTTTCAGTATTCCTGCACCTCACCGAAGACGATGCGGATCGCTGCCGGTCTTATGGAAAAGGGCATTCCGTTTTCGAAGATCGTGGATGACACCTTCTACCAGAAGACCTATGTACAGAATCAGATCATGGGAAGAGCGCTCATGGAGAGCATTCTCATGTTCGACGGGCAGCTGATCGTCGGTTTTATCCGCCGGAAAGATATGGACTTTTACGGAGTGACGCCGAAGGATATGGACGGTATCGTCAGCCAGCTGCGCAATACAGCCGGTGTTGAGGTGTCTATATATATGTATGAACTGACCCCGAATACCTACAAGGTGAGCCTGCGCTCGAAGGAGCGCGTTGATGTGAGCAGAATTGCGCAGATCTTCGGAGGCGGCGGTCATGTGCGCGCGGCCGGCTGCACCATGCAGGGCACGCCGTACGACTGCATTAACAGCCTGACGGCTTATCTGGAGAAAGACCTGAAATGATTAACGGAGTTATCAATGTCCGCAAGGAGGCGGGTTATACATCATCCGATGTTGTAGCCCGCCTTCGCGGCATCGTGCATCAGAAAAAAATCGGTCATACAGGGACGCTCGACCCGGATGCGGTGGGCGTCCTTCCCGTATGTCTGGGAAGAGCCACGAAGCTGGTGGAGCATCTGACCGATGAGAGAAAAACATATGAAACCGTACTCCTTCTGGGCACGGTGACCGACACGGAGGATACGAGCGGAACGATTCTTTCGGAAAAGAACGTTACCTGTACCGAGGAGGAAGCGGCAGAAGCCGCGCTTTCCTTTATCGGAGAACAGATGCAGGTCCCGCCGATGTATTCGGCACTCAAAAAGGACGGGAAACGCCTGTATGAGCTGGCAAGAGAAGGCAAGGTCGTGGAGCGGGAAGCCCGGCCGGTGACTTTTTATGACATCGAGATCCTCAAGGTGGATCTTCCGCGGATGACGATCCGCGTGACCTGTTCCAGGGGAACCTACATTAGGACATTATGCCATGATATCGGTGAAAAGCTCGGCTGCGGCGGCTGCATGGAGCATCTGACGAGAACAAGGGTCGGACGTTTTTGTCTCGAAGAGGCCAGAACACTGGATGAGATCAAGACTCTGACCGATGAGGGACGCCTCCTCGAGATCCTCACCGCGCCGGACGATATGTTCCGCGAGCTTCCGAAGGCTGTTCTGAAGGAGGAGAAAAACTTCCTCGCATGGAATGGGAACCGACTTCTTCCGGAAAATTTCGAGATCCTGCCGGAGGAGATCGCGAAGGGTGAAGCGTTGAGCGAAGAGACGGCAGAGAGAGAGACGGCGAAGGGAGAGACAGCGAAGGGAGAGACAGTGCAGGGAGAACCGACGAAGGGAGAGACAGCGCAGGGAGAACCGGCGAAGGGAGTTCGCGTCTACGACAGCACGGGCGCGTTCGTCGCTCTGTACAAGACTGACGAAAAGCACGGCGATCTGAAGCCGGAGACTTTCTTCTATGATCCGGAGGATGCGCTGAGGAGCAGCCTGAAGCAGTAAAACTCCCGATCTGTGTCTTGATTCCTACTATTCATTAGAATTATTGCGGAATCCCGGAGGCAGACGGTAAAAATGACAGGGATCGTCCGTGCATCGGATCAGATGAGATCAGGTGATGGTGACGGTTCCGGGGAAACAACGGAGTTAGAGTTGGAATATATCAAAGACCTGACAAATTATGAATCGAAAGAAAAGTGTGTCGTGACGCTTGGCAAGTTCGACGGCGTCCATCGCGGACACCGCAAGCTGATCAGCCGTGTGCGGGCAATGGCCAGAAGGCAGAAATGCCGGGCAGCCGTTTTTACCTTTGATGTGGCGCCGCAGATCCGCCTCGGAGAGCGGAAGAAACAGATGCTGATGACCAATGCGGAGCGTTCCGCCTTCCTTCATGACTGCAGCATCGATCTGCTCGTGGAATGTCCCTTCACACCGGAGATCCGCGGGATGGAACCGGAACAATTCGTGACGGAGATATTATTGAAGAAGCTTCATGTGAGCGGCGTAGTGGCGGGAACCGACTACCGGTTCGGAAAGGATCGCGCGGGGACGGCGTTTTTCCTTCAGGAAATGGGAGAAAAATACGGATTCTCCGTGGAGATCATCGAAAAAGAGATGGACGGTGACCGCGAGATCAGCAGCACCTACATTCGAGAGGAACTCGCGGCCGGACATGTCGCGAAGGTACGGGAGCTTCTGGGCTATCCGTACTTTGTGACGGGAGAGGTCGTTCACGGCCGTCATCTGGGCCATTCGCTCGGCTTTCCGACGCTGAACCAGATCCCCGATCCTTCGAAGATGCTGCCGCCGAACGGCGTGTATTTTTCGCTGACCGAGGTTGCCGGAAAAACCTATCAGGGCATTTCCAATATCGGATATAAACCGACGGTCGGCAGTGAGGTACTCGGTATCGAGACGTACCTATTTGACTGCTCCCTCGACCTGTACGGACAGATGGCGAAGGTGGAACTTCTCGAATTCCGGAGGCCGGAGAAGAAATTTGCGGGAATTGATGAACTGAAAAACCAGATGGATGAAGATATTCAGGCAGCTGACCGCTATTTCTTGACTGTATGACTTTAGAGTGCTAAAATACTAACATACTACACAGGAGGTTGCATTCATGAGCAAGGATATCCATACCGAAGCTGTTGATCAGCTGTTTCAAGCAATTCTTACGCTGAAGAACATTGATGAGTGCTACACATTCTTCGAAGATGCCTGCACGATCAATGAGCTCATCTCGCTTTCACAGAGATTCGAAGTGGCGAAGATGCTCAGAGAGAAGAAGACATACCTGGATATTTCCAAGAAAACCGGCGCCTCCACCGCTACGATCAGCCGTGTAAACCGCTCCCTGACTTACGGGAATGACGGTTACGACATGGTGCTGAAGCGCATGGGTGAAGAGTGAAGTAATCGGAAATGAAAGAACCGCAGCTGCCCGGCACGAAACCGGTGGCTGCGGTTCTTTGCGTCCCGCGCAAAGCGCTGCGCGGGAGAGCCATTTTGTGCGCAAAGCACTGCGCGGGAGAGAGATGCAAAATGACTCCCAACGCAAAGACGCTCTCGCTCTACTCAGCTCGCAGCGGCACATAATGCACCAAAAGACGGTGCATAAGTGCCGGCGGCTTCATAA
>JAXJTA010000164.1:0-1321 GCA_036309825.1 Eubacterium sp.
GATCTCAGCTATGAAGGTTGTTTACAGGCTCTTGCGGCCAGGATCGGCGCATAAAAAGGGAATATGCGTTTTATCGCATAACCGGAGTAGAAGTACCCGCGCCGCTTCGGCGCGAATAACGAACAGAAAGTGGAGGGTTCGGAAATGGCTGAAGTTTCTGCATCAGATATCATTTCAATTATCAAAGAAGAAATTGAGCATTTCGACTGGAATCCCGAAACAAGAGAGACTGGAACCGTCATCTCTGTAGGTGACGGTATTGCCAATATCTACGGACTCGATCATGCCGAATATGGAGAGGTCGTAGTTTTTGACAACGGTGTAAAAGGAATGGTTCAGAATATTGCCCGCGACAGCATCGGCGTTATTCTGTTCGCGGCCGACACCGGAGTTAAAGAAGGAATGAAGGTCAGCCGCACAAAGAAAAGAGCCGGCGTACCGACAGGTGACAAATTCATCGGACGAGTGATCAATGCTCTGGGTGAACCGATCGACGGAAAAGGCGCGATCGAGGCAGACGGATATAATCCGGTCGAGCATGAGGCACCGGGCATCATTGACCGCCGTTCAGTGAATACTCCTCTTGAAACGGGAATTCTTGCCATTGACTCAATGGTACCGATCGGAAGAGGCCAGCGTGAGCTGATCATCGGAGATCGTCAGACAGGAAAAACATCGATCGCGATCGACGCGATCCTTAACCAGAAGGGCAAAAACTGCATCTGCGTTTATGTGGCGATCGGCCAGAAAGCATCGACCGTCGCTCGTGTGACCGGTACGCTGGAAAAATACGGCGCGATGGATTACTCCCTCGTAGTTGCTTCCATGGCATCAGACCCTGCATCGCTGCAGTATATCGCGCCATACGCCGGAACTGCCGAGGCTGAGTATTTCATGCAGCAGGGAAAGGACGTCCTGATCATTTACGATGATCTGTCCAAGCATGCCGTTGCCTATCGTGCGATCTCTCTTCTTCTCGGACGTTCTCCGGGACGTGAAGCGTATCCGGGCGATGTATTCTACCTGCACTCCAGACTTCTTGAGAGAGCGAGCCGTCTCTCGGAGAAACTGGGCGGCGGTTCCATTACGGCACTTCCGATCATCGAGACACAGGGAGGCGATGTATCGGCATACATTCCAACAAACGTTATTTCGATTACCGATGGTCAGATCTTCCTGGAGTCCAACCTGTTTCATGCAGGTGTCCGTCCGGCTATCAATGTAGGCCTGTCCGTATCACGAGTAGGCGGCTCGGCACAGACTAAGGCAATGAAGAAAGCATCGGGAAGCATCCGAATCGATCTGGCTCAGTACCGTGAGA
>JAXJTA010000165.1:0-17978 GCA_036309825.1 Eubacterium sp.
ACTGGCCGTTGTATCCGCGGCAAAGGAGAGAAATATTCCGATCCGCGTGGGCGTCAACAGCGGCTCCCTGGAGAAGGATATCCTCGAGCGAAACGGCGGTGTAACGGCGGAGGGTCTCGTGGAGAGCGCACTGAAGGAAGCTGCCGTGATCGAGGACATGGGCTATGACAACCTTGTCATCAGTATCAAATCCTCCGATGTCATGATGTGCGCGAAGGCACATGAACTGATCAAAAACAGAACGGATCATCCGCTCCATGTAGGCATTACCGAGGCGGGAACCGTCTATTCCGGCAATATCAAATCGGCTGTCGGCCTGGGAATCATTCTGTCACAGGGAATCGGTGATACGATCCGCGTCTCGTTGACGGGCGATCCGGTCGAGGAGATCAAATCCGCAAAGCTGATCCTTCGGACGCTTGGTCTTCGAAAGGGCGGCGTTGAAGTCGTTTCCTGTCCGACCTGCGGACGGACGCAGATCGATCTGATCCATCTGGCAAATCAGGTGGAGGATATGATCCAGGACATTCCGCTCGACCTGAAGGTGGCCGTTATGGGCTGCGTGGTGAACGGACCGGGCGAGGCAAGAGAAGCCGACATCGGTATTGCGGGCGGCTGCGGCGAAGGTCTTCTGATCAAGAAGGGAGAAGTGATCCGGAAAGTGCCGGAAGATCAGCTCCTTGAGACACTTCGCGAAGAACTGCTGCACTGGAAGTAAATCAGAAACAATAAAGCCGGATCCGGAATATACGATCCGAAACGTCGGCTACGGAACATCGGATCCGGAATATACGATACGGAATATCGATATAGAACATGGAAAAGGATTGGCCGGACATGGCCGGAAAGGAGGAACCTGTATGGGAGAAATCGATCTGGAAAATGAAAAAACCATAGAGGACGCTTTTCCGGAGCTGGAGTTGTCCGGCGCCCTGGAGGAGTATATCTCCACGGCCCGTGTCACAAGGCTGGCCTTTGACCGGCGGAACAGCACGCTGCACATATATCTGGTCAGCCGTCAGTGGATCCACAAGAAATATATTTACGCTTTCGAAGAGGAAGTGAAGAAACAGCTCTTTGCCGAGGCGGACCTGGTGGTCCGCGTCAGCGAGAAGTTTTATCTCTCGAAGCAGTATACACCGGAGCGTCTGCTGGAGGTCTACCGATCCAGTATTCTTCAGGAACTGAAGAATCGCGACGTTCTGCTTTTTTATGCCTTCAAGACCGCGAAGATCGACTTCCCGGAGAAGGAGATCATGCACCTGGCACTTGAGGATACCGTGATCGCGAAGGAGAAGACGAAGAATCTCGTGCGCATTCTGGAGAGGATCTTCAATAATCGCTGCAACCTGCCTCTCAGCATTGAGGTCGATTATTATAAGCCGGAGGCCAGCCGCAACCGGAGAGATGCCGAGATGCAGATGGCGGCAGCCGCGGGCCATATCTAGGCGAATTCGAAGAAAGGCCGCGAAGAGATGGCATACCGGGGCGAAGCGGAGGCTGTATCCGCTTCCGGAGAAAATGCGGGCACCGCTGCGGCCGAAAATGCCGCAGGAACTTCCGATGCGCAGCCGAAAACCGCAGCAGGAAGCGCTGCCCCCGGAAGTAGTGCCGGCAAAGGTGATTTCGGCAAAAACAGCCGTTCGGGCGGCAAACGTTTTTCCAGAAGATCCGGCGGAAGAGGCTTCCTCGGCGATCAGCTCAAGGTCGGAGACGATCCGAATCTTCTGTACGGGCGTGATTTCACGGATGAAGTTGCGATCCCGATCGAATCGATCGATGAGACAGTCAGCGAATGCACGATCCGCGGTGAGGTCCTCAATGTGGAGATCCGCGACCTCCGAAACGAGAAAGCACTGGTGATCTTCACAGTGACCGACGATACCGATACGATCATGGCGAAGATCTTTATTCAGCAGTCCCAGAAGGCGGAACTATCCGGCTCCTTAAAGCAGGGGGCTTTTATTCGTCTGCACGGCCGTGTCATGATGGACAACTGGGAGCACGAGCTCGCGTTCTCGACGGTCCTCGGTATCCGCCGCTCGACCGATTTCCGGAGCAAGCGGTACGACAACAGCCCCGAGAAGCGTGTGGAGCTGCACTGCCATACGAAGATGAGCGATATGGACGGCATCACCGACGTACGGAAACTCGTGCGCCGCGCCTACCAGTGGGGCATGCCGGCGATGGCCGTCACCGATCACGGTGTCGTACAGGCCTTCCCTGATGCAAACCATGAGATGGAAGCGATCGATGAGGATTACAGGGCGGCCTATGCAAAGGAACACCCGGATCTCGACAAGGCGGACTTGAAGAAGATCTCCGCACCCTTCAAGGTCATTTACGGTATGGAGGGATATCTTGTCGACGACGAGAAGGGAATTGCCACCGACAGCAAGGGGCAGAGCCTCGACGATAATTATGTGGTCTTCGATATTGAGACGACGGGCCTTTCCAACCTGACCTGCAAGATCATCGAGATTGGGGCGGTCCGCGTCGAAAACGGCGAGATCGTGGACCGTTTTTCTGAATTCGTAAATCCGGAGGTTCCGATCCCGTTCCGGATCACCGAATTGACCAGCATCAACGACTCGATGGTCGAGGACGCGCCGACGATCGAGGTCATCCTGCCGAAGTTCCGCGATTTCTGCAAGGGCGCAAGCCTTGTGGCGCATAATGCCGACTTTGATACCGGCTTCATCCGCATGGAATGCAGCAGGCAGAAGATCGACTGGGATTTCACCTATCTGGATACCGTGGCGATGGCGCAGCTTCTGCTGCCGAACCTGTCCCGATTCAAGCTCGATACGGTCGCGAAGGCGGTCGGCGTTCCGCTGGAGCACCACCACAGGGCGGTCGATGACGCCGAGTGTACAGCGTGGATCTTCGTCAGGTTTGTCGAGATGCTTAAAAAACAGGGCATCACCGATCTTGACGCGCTGAACAGGGAAGCGAGCATCAATACGAACTCGATCCGCAAGCTGAAATCACATCACGTCGTCATCCTCGCGAAGAACGAGGCGGGCCGCGTGAACCTGTACCGCTGCGTATCGGAGTCGCATCTGAAATATTTCAACCGGCAGGCAAAGCTGCCGCGAAGCTTCATCGAAGAGCACCGGGAAGGACTGATCATCGGATCGGCCTGTGTTGCCGGAGAACTGTATCAGGCGCTCCTTCGGGGAGCGTCCGACTCCGAGATCGCGAAGATCGTCAGCTTCTACGATTATCTGGAGATCCAGCCGCTCGGCAATAATGCTTTCCTGATTCCGGATGATAAGAATCCGGCTGTCAACAGCATCGAGGATCTGCAGGACTTTAACAGGAAGATCGTAAAGCTCGGCGAGCAGTTCCACAAGCCGGTCGTTGCGACCTGTGACGTACACTTTATGGATCCGGAGGACGAGATCTACCGCCGCATCATCATGGCGGGCAAGAAGTTCTCGGATGCCGATGACCAGGCGCCTCTCTATCTCCACACAACGGAAGAGATGCTGGAGGAATTCAGCTATCTCGGCGAGGAAAAGGCAAGAGAGGTCGTTATAGAAAATACACGGAAGATCGCGGACATGGTCGAGAAGATGAGCCCGATCTATCCGAAGAAATGTCCGCCGGTGATCCCGCATTCCGACGAGCTGCTCCGCACGATCTGTAATCGTACGGCGCACGAGATCTACGGCCCCGATCTGCCGGAGATCGTATCGGCAAGGCTCGACAGAGAACTGAACTCGATCATTTCCAACGGCTATGCCGTTATGTATATCATTGCGCAGAAGCTTGTGTGGAAATGTAATGAGGACGGTTATCTGGTCGGTTCGCGAGGCTCCGTCGGTTCGTCCTTCGCGGCGACCATGGCGGGAATCACGGAGGTAAATCCGCTTCCGCCGCACTATCTGTGCCACGATGACTATCACGTGGAGTTTGAGACGGAGGATGTCGTCAAATACCGCAAGATGGGCTATTCCGGCTGCGATATGCCGGACAAGGTCTGCCCGGTCTGCGGAAAGAAAATGGACAAGCTCGGCTTCAATATCCCGTTCGAGACCTTCCTCGGCTTCAAGGGCAATAAGGAGCCGGATATCGATCTGAACTTCTCCGGGGAATACCAGACGAAGGCGCATGCCTATACGTCGGTTATCTTCGGTGCTGGGCAGACCTTCAAGGCGGGAACAATCGGAACACAGGCCGACAAGACCGCGTTCGGCTTTGTGAAAAACTACTACGAGGAAAAAGGCATTCACAAGCGCAGCTGCGAGATCGACCGGATCGTGCAGGGCTGCGTCGGGATCCGCAGGACCACCGGACAGCATCCGGGCGGCATCATCGTTCTGCCGGTGGGGATGGATATCAATACGATCACACCGGTTCAGCACCCGGCGGACGATCCGGCCTCCGATATCGTCAGTACGCATTTTGATTACCACTCGATCGATGCCAACCTGTTGAAGCTGGATATTCTGGGACACGATGATCCGACCATGATCCGTATGCTGGAAGATCTGACGGGCGAAGATGCCACAAAGATCCCGCTCGATGAGCCGAAGGTCATGAGCCTTTTTCAGAATCTCGATGCCCTGGGGCTGACACCCAAGGACATCCGCGGCATCAAGCTGGGAACGCTCGGCATCCCCGAGTTCGGTACCAGCTTCGCGATGCAGATGCTTTTTGATACGAAGCCGGTGAACTTCACCGACCTCTGCCGTATCTCCGGTCTGTCCCACGGAACCGATGTATACCTGGGCAATGCGGAGACGCTGATCAAAGAGGGCAAGTGTACGCTGGGTACCGCCATCTGCTGTCGAGACGATATCATGGTCTACCTGATCAACAAAGGACTGGAATCCGAGGAGAGCTTCTCCATCATGGAGAATGTTCGAAAGGGAAAGGTCGCCAAGGGCGGCTGCAAGCAGTGGCCGGAATGGACCGCCGATATGAAGGCGCACGGCGTGCCGGACTGGTATATCTGGTCCTGCCAGAAGATCAAATACATGTTCCCGAAGGGACATGCCGTAGCCTATGTTATGATGGCTTACCGCGTAGGCTGGTTCAAGGTCTATCGACCCAAGGCATACTATGCCGCCTATTTCTCGATCCGCGCGAAGGCATTTTCTTATGAAAAGATGTGCCAGGGGCGTGAGCATCTGGAAGAGGTCATGGACGATTTTAACGAAAGAAAAGACTCCCTGTCGAAGATGGAACAGGACCAGTACAGTGACATGTGTCTGGTTGAGGAGATGTATGCCCGCGGCATTGAATTCATGCCGATCGATATCTACAAGGTGCAGGCACATCGCTTCCAGATCATCGACGGCAGGATCATGCCGTCCCTCGATTCGATCGACGGACTCGGCGCCGTTGCGGCCGACAGCATCGTGCTGGCTGCCCGTGACGGAGCATTCCTCTCCAAGGACGATCTCAGGCAGAGAGGAAAAGTAGGAAAAAGTATTACGGATTCACTGAGCAAGCTCGGGCTCTTGCCGGGTCTACCGGAGACGAGCCAGATCTCGCTCTTCGATTTTGCCTGAATGTTTTTTCGCACCGTGCGTGCCGGAAAAACGGACGGGAAATTGGGAATTATTGGCTAAGGTTCTTGTACGGGGGAAAGTACGATGAAAAACAAGGAAATGGATCTGCATTATCTGCAGCGAATGGCGGAGATCTATCCGACGATCGCGGCGGCTTCCACGGAAATTATCAATCTGCAGTCGATCCTGAACCTGCCGAAGGGGACGGAACACTTTATCACCGATGTGCATGGGGAGTACGAAGCGTTTTCCCATGTGCTGAAGAACGGATCCGGCTCGGTCAAGAAGAAGATCGATGAGGTCTTCGGACGGACATTGAGCGCTGCCGATAAGGATACGCTGGCAACGCTGATCTATTATCCGCGAGAGAAGATGGATCTGATCAAGAAGTCGGAGAAAAACATGAAGGACTGGTACAAGATCACGCTGTACCGTCTGATCGAGGTCTGCAAGCACACTTCCTCGAAGTATACCCGCTCGAAGGTACGAAAGGCTCTGCCGAAGGACTTCGCATATGTCATCGAGGAGCTGATCACCGAGAAGCCGGATGTGCTGGATAAGGAAGCTTACTACAATGCCATCGTGGATACGATCATCGATATCGGAAGAGCGGAACCCTTTATTATCGCCCTTTCCGAGCTGATCCAGCGGATGGTAGTGGACCGCCTGCACATCCTCGGCGATATCTATGACCGCGGCCCGGGCCCGGACCGTATTATGGACAAGCTGATGCGGTATCATGCTCTCGACATCTGCTGGGGCAACCATGACATCGTCTGGATGGGGGCTGCCGCGGGATCGCTCGCCTGCATCGCGACAGTCGTCCGTTTTTCCGCCCGGTACGGAAATCTCGATATTCTCGAGGACGGCTACGGCATCAATATGCTGCCGCTCGCAACCTTCGCGCTGTCGACCTACCGGAACGACCCATGCAGGGAATTCCGCATCAAGGGAACGAGCTCTTACGATGCGCACGAGAACGACCTCAATATGAAGATGCACAAGGCGATCACGATCATCCAGTTTAAGCTGGAGGGCCAGCTGATCGCGAAGCGCAAGAGCTTCGGCATGGACAGCCGCCGCCTTCTGGACAAGATCGATTACAAGAAGGGAACGATCAGCCTGAACGGGAAGGAGTACGAGCTCCTCGATAAAAACTTCCCGACGGTCGATCCGGAGAATCCCTATCGCCTGACCGACGAGGAGAAAGCCGTGATGGATCGTCTGCAGGTCGCGTTCATGCAGTGTGAGCGCCTGCATACCCATATGAATTTCCTGCTTAACAAGGGGCATCTGTATAAAGTTTTCAATAACAACCTGCTGTATCACGGCTGCCTTCCGCTCGACGAGAACGGGCAGTTTCTGAAGGTCAATGTGTTCGGCAAAAAATTTTCCGGCAAAGCCCTTTATGATGAGCTGGAAAAATATGTGCGGCAGGCGTTTTTCTCCGAGGACGAGAGCGAGAGGGAGAGAGGACGCGACATCCTCTGGTACATCTGGAGCAGTCCGGAATCTCCGCTTTTCGGCAAAGACAAAATGGCGACCTTTGAGCGCTATTTCCTGGCGGAGCCGGAGACCCATGTGGAGCACAAGAATCCGTATTACCGGCTCCTCGATGACGAGACGGTCATGAACCGAATCCTTGCCGAGTTCGGTCTCGGTGAAGACGCACATATCGTCAACGGTCATGTGCCGGTCCTGCAGAGCTCCGGTGAGAGCCCGGCGAAGTGCGGCGGCAAGGTGCTGATCATCGACGGTGGTTTTTCCAAGGCATACCAGGCAAAAACCGGTATCGCGGGCTACACGCTGATCTACAATTCTTACGGAATGATGCTCGTGGCACACAAACCGTTTACCTCGGCGGAAGAGGCGATCCGCAACGAGACCGATATCCATTCCGACAGGATCATGGTCATGAACACACCGCACCGTCTGCACGTGGGCGATACCGATACCGGCGCGCGTCTGAAGGAGAGGATCGACGAATTGAAGCAGCTGCTGCACGCGTACAGAAGCGGCCTGATCGTGGAGAAGACCTGATCGATAAGACCGGGCATTCACAGTAAAGGAATGCTCTCGCAGCAGACCGGGCATTCACAGAAAGGAATGCTCTCGCAGCAGATCGGGTCGGAGGATTCCGCATATGACGCGGGAACGATCATCCTGCATCCTGCCGGGGGTGTGAAAATAATTATTAAGAAGGTTAAAATATGCGCTTAAATGAGTTGAAAGTTGGAAAATCTGCTATGATCCGTGAGGTCGGAGGCGAAGGGGAACTGCGTCAGCACTTCCTCGACATGGGACTTATTCCCGGAACGGAGGTTACGCTTACGCAGCTGGCGCCGATGGGAGATCCGATGGAATTGACGATCAGCGGCTACGAACTGACGCTTCGTCTCGATGATGCTGCCAATATCGTGATCGAAGAAACAGAAGCGGATACCGGAGAATCGACGGATCTGGCAGCGGCCGCTCTCGAAATGAACCAGCGGCATAAGACACTGGAGCATCCGGGCCTCGGCGAATCCGGCCGATTCCATGACAAGACGCATGAGAATCCGCTTCCGAAGGGAACCACCCTGACCTTTGCGCTTGCCGGCAATCAGAATTGCGGAAAAACGACGCTGTTTAATCAGCTGACCGGTTCAAACCAGCATGTTGGCAATTTTCCCGGCGTGACCGTCGACCGGAAGGACGGCGTGATCCGCGGGTATGCGGATACACTCGTCACGGATCTTCCCGGCATCTACTCGATGTCCCCGTATACGAGCGAGGAGATCGTGACCAGGCGGTTTATCCTGGAGGAGAAGCCGAAGGGAATCATCAACATCGTTGACGCGACCAATATCGAGAGAAATCTGTATCTGACGCTTCAGCTGCTGGAACTGAATATTCCGATGGTCATCGCCCTCAACATGATGGATGAGGTCAGAGAGAACGGCGGGACGATCCATATCAACGCGATGGAGCGTGCGCTCGGTGTTCCGGTCGTTCCGATCTCGGCAGCGAAGAACGAAGGTATCGATGAGCTTGCCCGGCATCTGGTGCATATCGCCAAATACCAGGAGCGGCCGCAGAGACAGGATTTCTGTGATGAAAACGAGGATGGCGGCGCGGTCCACCGCTGTATCCATGCGATCATGCATCTGATCGAGGATCATGCCGGGATGGCGGAGATTCCGATCCGCTTCGCGGCGACAAAGCTGATCGAGGGGGATTCGAATATCGAGGAGCTCCTGAAACTGGATCAGAATGAAAAGGAGACGATCGAGCATATCGTAAAGCAGATGGAGCAGGAGAGGGGACTTGACCGCTCGGCTGCCATTGCGGATATGCGCTTTGACTTTATCCGCAAGGTCTGTCGTGATACGGTCGTTCGCCCGAAGGAAAGCAAGGAACATATCCGGAGCCGCCGGATCGACCGGATCCTCACCGGAAAATACACGGCCATTCCCTGCTTTATCGGTATCATGGCGCTCATCTTCTGGCTGACCTTCAATGTGATCGGGCTGTTTTTGCAGGATCTGATGCAGATGGGTATCGATGCCCTGACGGCAGCCGTCGATGCGGGGATGACGGCGGTCGGCGTGAATAAAGTCCTGCATTCACTGGTCATCGACGGAATCTTCAATGGTGTAGGAACAGTCATCGTGTTCCTGCCGATCATCGTTACGCTGTTTTTCTTCCTGTCCCTCCTGGAGGACTCGGGCTATATGGCTCGTGTTGCCTTCGTCATGGACAAGCTTCTTCGTAAGCTGGGCCTGTCGGGACGAAGCATCGTGCCGATGCTGATCGGCTTCGGCTGTACCGTGCCGGGCGTAATGGCGAGCCGTACACTGCCGTCGGAGCGCGACCGTAAGATGACGATCCTCCTGACACCGTTCATGAGCTGTTCGACGAAGATCTCGATCTACGCTTTCTTCTGCAGCGCCTTTTTCCCGGGACACGGGGCGGTCATCATGATCGGACTGTATGTGCTGGGAATCGTTCTGGCGATCCTCACGGCGCTCGTCATGAAGAAATCCGTTTTTCGCGGTGACCCGGTTCCGTTTGTTATGGAGCTGCCGAACTATCGGATGCCGAGCGCGAAGAGTGTCGGTATGCTGATCTGGGACAAGTCCAAGGACTTTATCCAGAGAGCGTTTACCGTGATCTTCCTGGCAACGATCGTCATCTGGTTCCTGCAGACCTTTGATACACACCTGAATATCGTGACAGACCAGCAGAACAGCATCCTGGCGCTGATCTCCGGCGCGATCGCACCGATCTTCGCACCGATGGGCTGCGGCGACTGGCGGATCGTGACATCGCTCATCACCGGTTTTATGGCGAAGGAGAGCGTTGTCGCCACGATGGGGGTTCTCTTCAGCACGGTCAGTCTGGTCGACGTCATGACGCCGATGGCAGCCGGTGCGCTCCTTGTGTTCTGTCTGCTCTACACACCCTGCATTGCGGCGATCGCCGCGATCCGCAGAGAACTCGGTCATCGATGGGCGATCGGCGTTGTCATCTTCCAGTGTGTGCTGGCGTGGCTCGCCGCATGGATCACCTACCTGATCGTGGGATTGTTCTGAGAAGCAGCATCACCTGAAGTACTGATTTACAAAATTTTACAAGCCAGTTACATTTCCGGTTTATCTTTCTGAATAAGGAGGGGGTAATGATGCTTTATCAAAATTTTCGTAACGGTATTAACCTTGGCGGCTGGCTGTCGCAGTATGAGTATATCGCCGGGCAGCCACTGAACGAGGAACATGTGGGACAGCATTTAGCTTCATTTATTACAGAGCAGAATATCGCGGAGATTGCCGGTTGGGGATGTGATCATGTCCGTCTTCCGATCGACGGCAATCTTCTCTACGAGGAAAAAACAGATTCTCTGCGCAAGCCTGTTCTGGACAAAATCTACGATTGTATCCATTGGTGTGATATGTACCATCTGAATCTGGTTCTCGATCTTCACGATATTGAAGGGAATGTATGGGGAGCCATGGATGATGCTATGCCGCTTCTGACTGACAAAAGGTTATGGCACAGGCTGGTTCGCGTGTGGGAACTGCTGACAGAGACTCTGCTCCCCATCCGCAAGCCCCTCCTTATGTTTGAACTTTTGAATGAGGTGTCTGACGCAAGCGGTGCTTATCCGGCAGACGATCCGACAGGCAGCGGATGGGACGTATCCGGAAATTCAGAGCTTCTCTGGAACAGACTGGCTTCGGATATTCTGGCCGCGATCCGGCGGATCGATCCGGAGCGATATGTTTTGATTGGAAGCAACGGGCAGAACAGCGCAGTTTATCTGAAAGAGCTGCAGATCGTCAGCGATCCGCATGTCGCGTATAATTTTCATTTTTATGACCCGCAGGTTTTTACACATCAGAAAGCGGGATTTTCGGAAGAAATGTCGGAATATAACCGGACCGTTCACTATCCCGACGATATCCGTTCATTTTCCGAATATCTGAAGACGCACCCAAACTTTCAGTCGAAATACAGGCTCGTCGCCCGGGAGCCTTTCAACAACTACGCACTGATGAAGCGGCTGATGCAGCCTGCAATTCAGTTCATTCAGGATACCGGACGAGAAATTTACTGCGGAGAATTCGGTGTCATCGACGAGGCACCTGTAAGTGACGCTGCGCACTGGATTCATGATCTCTGCAGTATTATGGACGATAATAAAATCGGGCATGCCCTCTGGAACTACAAGTATCTGAGCTTCGGTCTGGTAGGCCTCGATAATCGACCTGTGAGTTGCTTGTACAAGGAGATATTCGGGTAATATCGCCGCAGCTCATCGAATAAGAAGGACCCTCGGCAATGTGCCGCGGGTCCTTCCTGTATTCTATGGTTCCAGGCTGCCATGCAGCAGACTGATTTTGTATTCCTTTGGAGTCAGTCCTGTCTCTTTCTTGAACAGGCGATAGAAGTAATTCTCATTATCCAGTCCGACTTTATGTGCGATCTTATTGGCGGGCAGATTGGTGTTGGCAAGCATGTCCATTGCCGCCTGCACACGCACATGTGTTACATAGTCATTGATCGTCATATTCATAGTTGCTTTGAATAATTTACAGAGATGATACTTGCTGAGGCTTGATTTGGCTGCCAGCTGATCAAGAGTAAGATTCTCTGCATAATGTCTTTGGATATAACCGGCAATATGATCAATTTCCTTATTTGACCCTTTTTTTGATACCATTCGTTCCTGGAGCAGAAGAATCAATATGTCATCCAATTTGTGAGAAATGAGATATTCCTGCATTATACTCTCGTTATTATCGAAAATCTGTGCCAGAGCGGTCAATTCGGATGGGAGCATCCCGTTCAGTGATTGATGAAAGCAGGCATTACCCGATTGGGAAAAAAGCTGATAGCGATAGGACATACCGGGACCATTGAAGGTAAGAAAGATGCATTCCCAATCGTTCCCCCTGGTGCGATAGGAATGTGGGAGTTTACCATCAATCAGGAAACCGTCCCCCTTTTTTAATTCATAGCTATTGCCGCCATACTCGAGAACTCCGCATCCACTCACCGTATAACAGAATAAATAACACGGAAAAGCAGTGCGTTTGGTATAGAATGAGGGACCTGCATGCCAATAATGGAAACCCAGCAGGTACAGAAGATTTTGCTTCGCGTAGTTACTGATCAGCTTTGGAAAAACGATCTGCACCGTACCGTCGTTGCAAAAATGAGCATTATTTCCAAAGAGGTCCTCATACTCAGCTTCTGAAAATTGAAAATCTATATTTTTTTGCGTCCCATCCAGGATATATTGAATCTTCTGGCCGTTGTTTTTATATACGATGGTAAAAAGGTGAACATTTTCAAACATGGCAATTTCTCTTAGTGAACTGTGACAATATGCTGAAATAAATGTAACATACGATGCGTTATGTGTCAATTATGACGAAAGCAGCGCAACAATATAGTGAATTTATAACAAGAAAATACAGGTAATATATTGTTCTTACAGGATCGAAAAAATGAACTATCGAGACAAGATGGTTCTTTTTTTTGTGCCCTTTTTTTAGATACCATGATTTCAACAAGTAATACGATGAACTGCTGAGTAGTTATATGTACGCGCGGAAACTTGCAGGAAAGTTTTTTGGAAAAAAGGAGGAAAAATGTTCAACATTGTACGAGACAACGAAACAAAACTTGTCGGAAAAAGAACGATCGTAAATCTGAACGGAAACTGGGATGTGGGAGAGAGCATGGAAGCAGATGCGGTCGTTGCTGCTTTTGACCATCATTGTCCGGTGCCCGGAATCTTAAAGAACGCAGAGCCGGCCTTCGAGGCTGTAGGCGTCTACAACTCCCATTACAGACAGTTCTGTCTGCCGAACTATGCCGTGGTTACAAACGGAGTCGTGAACATTCCCGTGGATGAGAAAGCGAAGGAAGATCCGCACGGAGCAGCTTACCAGCCAAGAAATTATTTCTGGTACAGAAGGGAATTTACCGCTCCGGAACAGCACAACTGTGCAGACCTGATCGTGCTCAAAGCTCGTTTCGGGTCGAAGGTTTGGCTGAACGGAAAGGAGCTCGGCGAGAATTTGTGTAACTTTACATCCGCGGTCTATCCAGTTGCGGATTGTATCAATTGGGGCGGAAGGAATGAAGTCCTGATCAGAGTCGGTGCGCATCCGGGAGTTCTGCCGCTGGGAACGACCAATCCGGAGGACTGCGAACACGAGAAGTGGTTTCCCGGCATTTGGGATGATGTGGAATTGTATTGCTACAACAACCCCTGCATTCGTTCCGTGCAGATCTGCCCGAAGATCGATCCGAAGCAGATCATTGTAGAGACGGAAATTGAGAATATCGCTGCCGAAGCTAAAGAGGTTACCCTCACTAATACTGTAAAAACAAAGGATCTTTCTGCAGTGATCGCAGTATCTGAGCAGAAGATAATCATGGAGCCCGGAAGCAAAGAAACAATTACCACCTGCATCATGCTTCCTGATGCGGAGCTCTGGACACCGGAGACACCGAATCTGTATGTGCTGGATACGG
The DNA here is from genome assembly GCA_036309825.1 of Eubacterium sp. Taxonomy (GTDB): domain Bacteria; phylum Bacillota; class Clostridia; order Lachnospirales; family Lachnospiraceae; genus Bilifractor. Next base: position 13,551 of record JAXJTA010000165.1, read on the forward strand.
CAACGGAAGGCGACTCCGAATTGAATCGTTTCGGCGTGCGTGAAGTCGGTTTCCGCTCGGCGACGAAGCTTTTCTATTTGAATAATAAGATCTGCTATTTACGCGGCGGGCTGATTACTTTTGAAAGATGGCTGGAAGATCCGCTGTCCGGGCAGTCGGCCTGGGATGATGCATGGATCCATAAACTTCTCGGAGATACACGCAGACTGATGAACTGGAATGTCACAAAGTACTGCCTGCATCCTGTTCCGAGAAAGTGGCTGGATATCGCCGATGAAGAAGGCCTGATGGGATGCCCGGAGTTTCCGATATGGGCAATGAATCCGGATCACCCGGAAGCGTTTTACGGGTATGTAAGAGAATACAATCAGGATTGGGTCAGAAAGGATTGCGAGATCTGGGTAAGAGACACAAGAAATCATCCTTCGGTAATCTACTGGAGCGCATCCAATGAGACCTGGGCAGACTGGGCAACAGAAAATGTCGTTGATCTGGGAAGATCACTGGATATGCAGAAACGTCAGTGGATCAACAGTTATAACCCGCCGGCCGACCCGAATGATCCGATCGAGGATCATCCCTATGAATTCCAGACTACCGGAATGAATTTACCGGCAGAGTGGAAATTCGATATGAAATCTCTGGAGATGAAGTGTGGACATAATCGCCAGTCGATCGTAGGCGGTCCGGGAATTCCGACTGCTCATGCGCAGCTTATCTCTGAATATGGCTGGTTATGGCTGACCCGTAACGGAGACCCCTGCTGTTATGGCAGCCGGAACTCTTACGGTAGAAGAAGCGAGAAATCTTCTGGCGGAACTGTACCTTAAGGACGCCGGTTACTGCTCTATCTCCGGTCGGGATCGTGAGGGCAAAGATGCAACAAATCAGGTCAGCTGGAGAATGCTGGAAGCCTATGATATGATCGGCGGTTTTAATCATATCGGTGTCATGTGGCATGAAGATATCGATAAAGACTTTTATGATTATGCATGTGATGTACTGGCCAGACATGGCTGCGGTGTTCCGACGCTTGTCAACTATGATGTTATGAGGGATTCTGAACTCTTATCCGGTTATCCGGAAGCAGACGCCGCAAACGTAGCCTATGCAGGCTGCCAGTGGTACTGCGCAGTCGGCAATGAGTACAGCGATCATGATTTGAACTGTGTGGTACTCCCGCAACAGCTGGAACGGGCAATCGACAGAGCAATTGAGGAAAATGTTGACAGCTATGACGGACTCTGGAACATCTACCTGGATGAACTCCAAAGAACAACGGATGCACTGGTTGCGTTTAAGAATAAAGTGTATGAGTGGCAGTCCAGATTGTGGCCGGAGATGATCACCTCACTCATGAGCTATGGCCCTATTGAAAAAGGCCTCGACATCACCGACCCGGGAAGTGTGAATAATGCGTACACATCTGTGAATATCCTCGGTGTGCCCAACGTCGTGGATTCCTTGTTTGCCATCAGGAAAGTCGTATTTGAGCAGCACAAGTTTACCCTGCAGGAGGTTCGTGACGCGGTTCGGACAGATTGGAAGGATAACGAGGTCATGCGGGGAATCATGCTGAAGCAGCATAAGTTCGGAAATGATTTCGATGATGTCGATGAGATCTATCAGGATGTTGCAAATCAGCTTTACGAAATGCTTGCCATGAAACGCAACATTAAGGGATTCCATTTCAGACCGTCTCTGTTCCAGTTCATGGGACATACCTATGCCGGCCCTGAGTGCGGAGCAACACCGGATGGAAGACACGCCGCGGAGCCGCTGGCTCATGGCTGCAATCCGATGCACGGAAGAAATACGGAGGGAATTACCGCTACGGTCAAGTCGCTCTGTAAGGTTGACTTCCGCAGATTCCAGGGCGGATCCCTGCAGGTAGATCTTCAGCCGAAGTTTTTCGATGGTAAGGAGCATGCCGGAAATTATATTAAAGACTTCTCACTGGCAACAATGAGAGAGGGATGTGTTCAGATCAACCTGAATGTTGTCAGCATGGAAGATCTTGAAGAGGCTTATGAACATCCCGAGACACCGGAAGCACAAGATATTGTAGTTAAGGTGACCGGATATTCCGCACATTTCGTCGTGCTTGGCAAAATGCTGCAGAAGGAATTCATCGAGCGTGTAAACTATGACAGATTATAAGTTCGACAATAAAAAGCAAAAGGAGATAATAATATGAGAAAACAGTATGTATGCGTAAATGAGTTGAAACCGGATCAGGTCGATGCGTACAGACAGGCTCACAAGCATATTCACGAGGGCCCTTTCAAGGATCAGCTGGATGTTCTGAGAAAAGCAGGGGCTGTACAGTGCCAGTCCTATCTCTATAAAAACTTCGTGGTTATGATCTGGGTATGCGATGATGATATCGACACGGATTTCATGAGGCTGGCAGAGGATCCGCGCAGGGCTGCATGGGAAGAATTTACGCAGCCGATGTTTGCTAATTCACCGAAATTTGACGGCAGTGTAAAAACGGAGGGAATTGAAAAGGTGCTGGATCTCAATCAGCAGCTTGATGAAGGCAGACTCAGTCAGTATTAAGTATTATGGCGCATAAAAATGGCAGATTAATAATTGCCGCCGGGCGAGTTTGTCCGTATCTGCCGACAGTTCAGAAGATGGAGATGGACACATGACAGGCAAGAACGAGGAAAAAGCGTTAGTTTTTGATATTTATCGCGGAACAATTCATGACGGCCCCGGTATGCGAACGACAATTTTTATGAAAGGCTGTCCTCTTCGCTGCAAATGGTGTCATAATCCGGAAGGAATGTCCTCTGTGAACGGCGTAATGTATGAGAGAAGTAAGTGCCTCGGTTGTCGAATGTGCAGTGCGCTGGCACAGAAGGAGATCGTTTCCGTTGAAGGCGGAACACCGCATCTTGTGGCAGAGCATACAGACATACCTGCGGAGTGTGCGGAAGAGTGTCCGGGAAATGCGTTGAAAGCGGAAGGAAGCCGATATTCGGCGGAGGAGCTTTTCCAACGCGCCAGTAGGGACGCCAATTTCTTCAAGAGCTTCGGCGGCGGCGTTACGATATCCGGAGGAGAACCGACGCAGCAATATCATGTTGTGGGAGAGGTATTGAAGAAACTGAAGGATGCGGGTGTTCACACGGCGCTTGATACGTGCGGTTATGCAAGCTGGCTGGTGTTTGAAAAGCTGCTTCCTTACGTTGATATTGTTTTATACGATGTTAAGATTGCAGATCCGGTAAAGCATCTGGAACTGACCGGTGTGGAAAACGGACAGATCCTGGATAATCTCAAGAGACTGACCGCTTACCGAAGGGAGGTCAGGTCGGAATTGAATATCTGGATCAGAACGCCTCTGATTCCCGTGGATACAGCTACGGAGGAAAATATTGAAGCAATCGGCAGGATTCTTACTGATGTCGGTGAACAGCAGATCGATCGTTGGGAAATGTGTGCTTTTAATAACACCTGTGAAAGTAAATATGAAAAAACAGGCAGAGACTGGCCGTATGCCGGAGTACCGCTTATGACAGATGAGGAAGCGGATGCCATGGTCAGTGCAGGCGGCAGATCCTTCAACAGAGACAAAATCATCCGCAGCGGTTTTACAGGAAGAAACGATCAGAAAATTAAATAACACAGAAAGAGAGAAAAAATAATGAAAATCTATATCGGAAGTGATACGGCAGGATGTTACTTAAAAGGAAAATGCATCGATTATTTAAAAGGAAAAGGAATTGAGTATGTGGACTGTGGTTCGGAGAATGATCCGGACATTGAAAAAACCAGATACCCGTTTTTCGCAGCAAAGGTTGCTAAGGCGGTGCAGGACAAAGAGGCTGATTTCGGACTTTGCATCTGCGGTTCGGGAATCGGTATCAGTATTGCCGTCAATAAGTTCAAAGGAATTCGAGGAGCGCTCTGTCATTCAAGCTATCAGGCAAAGATGACCAGACGTCATAATGACGCCAACGTACTCTGTATGGGTGGAATGATCCTTGGAGAATGGGAAGCCATCGATATTCTTGAAACTTTCCTGAACACAGGGTATGATGGCGGTTTCCATGACGGCTCTCTGCAGCTTATCGCCGAGGCTGAGGATTTAATGATGAATGATAAAGTATGGCAGGAAGAGCCGAGAAAAATTTCTACCGGTCCGCTCGCGGATGCTGAGATTTTTGACAGAAGCAAAGGCTGAATAATGAAGATGAAATGAGGAAAGACCCGTGGGCAAATTCAAAATGCCCGCGGGTCTTCTTGTCATGCGCTTACAGCAGCTCCTTCAGCGCCGCGACCAGACGGTCGTTGTCTGCCGGCGACATGAAGCAGAAACGGAAATATTTATTGTCGAGGAAGGGGAAAGTGGAACAGTTGCGGATCATCATCCCCTTGCGGATGCAGTGATCGAAGAGCATGTCCGCGTCCACATCC
>JAXJTA010000166.1:0-5377 GCA_036309825.1 Eubacterium sp.
ACGAAGTGCTCTTCTGTATGAAACGGCACATATTGAAGCTGCTCTCGATGACCCGGAGCATATGAGTCTCGACGGTTACAGCGAAGAGCTCGAGCGTGTCATCGCAGCGCAGAGGGAAAAAATCGCGAAGCTCCTCTCTTCCGCCGATTCCGGAAAACTCATGCAGGAAGGAATCAAGACGGTCATTGCCGGAAAGCCGAATGCCGGTAAATCGTCTCTTCTGAATCTTCTTGCCGGGGAGGAAAGAGCCATCGTTACGGATATCGCCGGAACGACGCGTGACATTCTCGAGGAACAGATCAATATCCGCGGCATCACGCTGCGCATGCTTGATACCGCGGGAATCCGGGAAGCATCGGACAAGATCGAGCAGATCGGCGTAGAAAGAGCAAAGGAACAGATCAGGGACGCGGATCTGGTTCTCTATGTAGTGGACAGTTCCGTTCCTCTCGATGAAAATGACAAAGAGATCCTGCAGCTGATCCGCGACAAGAAGGCCATCGTTCTGCTGAACAAGAATGATCTGGAGACGGCTGTACGGGAAGAAGATATCCGCGCGCAGGTCGATTATCCCGTTCTTTCCATTTCCGCCAGAAACAAAAACGGACTGGACGAACTGGAAGAAACGATAGAAAAATTGTTTTTCCATGGTAAAATAACATTTAATGATGAGGTCTACATCACAAGCGCACGGCATAAGAGTGCCCTTGAGGATGCGGACAAGTCGCTCGGCTTCGTGCTGCAGAGCATCGAAGACGGAATGCCGGAGGATTTCTGGTCGATCGACCTGATGGGAGCGGTCGACGCACTCGGAAGGATCACGGGAGAATCCCTGGGTGAGGACCTCGTAAATGAGATCTTCGCGAAGTTCTGCATGGGAAAATAATATGAAACAGATGATACTAAGAACTAATTTATATAATAAATATTATGTAAACTAATCATATACAAACTAATCATATGAATCAGTTATATAGCTCAGTTATATAGATAAGTTATGCTTATTGACTGCTTGAAATGATTATGGAAATTATCATATAGGACAGTTTTGTAACATAATATGTCACAAATCAACAAGTGAACTGACAGCAGGAAGCAGCAGAAAATTAAGAGGAATCAGAATGCCGTTTATTGAGAAAAATTATGATGTAGTCGTTGTCGGTGCGGGCCATGCTGGCTGTGAAGCCGCACTAGCCTGTGCGAGACTGGGCCTGGAGACGATCGTTTTTACCGTGAGTGTGGATAGTATCGGCATGATGCCATGCAACCCGAACGTCGGAGGCACCTCAAAAGGCCATCTCGTTCGTGAGATCGATGCTCTTGGCGGCGAAATGGGCAAAAACATCGACCGCACCTTCATTCAGTCGAAGATGCTTAACAAATCAAAGGGACCGGCGGTTCACTCACTTCGCGCGCAGGCCGATAAGAGCGAATACAGCCGCAGCATGCGCAGAATCCTCGAAAATCAGGATCATTTGACGGTGAAGCAGGCGGAAGTTGCGGAATTGATCGTTGAGGATGGCATCTGTAAGGGCGTGCGCACATATTCCGGCGGAATTTATCACAGCAAAGCCGTTGTCCTCTGCACCGGTGTATATCTGAATTCCCGCTGTCTGTACGGCGATACGGTAAACCCGACCGGACCGAACGGCCTGATGACGGCGACGCATCTGACCGATTCACTGAAGGCAAACGGAATCGAAATGTTCCGCTTCAAAACGGGAACTCCGGCGCGTATCGATAAGAGAACGATCGATTTCTCCGTCATGGAAGAACAAAAGGGCGACACACCGGTCATCCCCTTCTCCTTCTCCACCGATCCGGAGACGGTGCAGATCGAACAGGTATCCTGCTGGCTGACACATACGAATGAGAAAACACACGAGATCATCCGGGAAAACCTGGACCGCTCTCCTCTTTACTCCGGCAAGATCCATGCGACCGGACCGCGCTACTGCCCTTCGATCGAGGATAAGGTCGTAAAGTTTGCCGATAAAAACAGCCACCAGGTCTTCATAGAGCCGGAAGGACTCTATACAAATGAGATGTATATCGACGGCATGTCCAGTTCGATGCCGGAGGATGTACAGGACGCAATGTATCGCAGCGTTCGCGGTCTCGAGAACGCGAAGATCGTACGTAACGCGTATGCGATCGAATATGACTGCATCAACCCGGTCCAGCTCAAACCTTCTCTTGAATTCAAGAAGATCAGAGGTCTCTTTTCCGGCGGACAGTTTAACGGAAGCTCCGGCTATGAGGAAGCTGCCGCGCAGGGACTGATCGCCGGCATCAACGCGGCGATGGAGATCAAGAGACAGGAACCTCTTATTCTGGATCGTTCCGAAGCCTATATCGGTGTTCTGATCGACGATCTGGTAACGAAGCAGACTTTTGAACCCTACCGCATGATGACAAGCCGCGCCGAGTATCGTCTCCTGCTTCGTCAGGATAACGCTGATCTGCGCCTGCGGAAATACGGCTACCGCGTGGGACTGGTAGATCAGGAAACCTACGATGCTCTTCTGCTGAAGGAAAAACGGATCAACGAGGAGATCGAACGTCTGGAAAATACCTTCATCGGCGGTACGCCGAAGGTACAGGAGCTTCTGAGAAGCCTGGGGTCTACCGAACTGAAGAACGGCTGCTCCCTCGCGGAACTCGTCCGCCGTCCGGAACTGAATTACGCGCTGATCGCGCCGATCGATCCGAAAAGACCGGAGTATCCGGCAGATGTGGCTGAACAGGTCAGCATCAATATCAAATACGAAGGTTACATCAAGAGGCAGATGAAGCAGGTCGAGCAGTTTCGTAAGAAGGAGGCTCGCAAGATCCCGGAAGATATCAATTACGATCTTGTCAACAATCTGCGTACCGAAGCCAAGCAGAAACTTGAACTGTACCGCCCGATCAATATCGGACAGGCATCCCGCATCTCCGGCGTGTCGCCGTCGGACATCTCGGTACTTATGATCTATCTGACAACGCTAGGGCAGAAAAAGCCGGAAGAATAATAATCTACATAAGATATAATGAGCTTTACTAAGACTTTACGAAAATCCTTATGAAAAATTTCACCAGGATTGCGCTAAGAGTTTATGAAAAGGTTTATGAAAGCGGCAGATACACGGAAACAAGGATGAGTATATATGAATAATTATGATACGACCGCTTTTCGAAGCGGCCTGGATGAACTTGGAATAACCCTCACGGATGAGCAGATCGATAAGTTCCTTCTGTACTACGAGATGCTGGTCGAGAAAAATAAGGTGATGAATCTGACTGCCATTACAGAATATGAAGATGTGATCACCAAACACTTTCTGGACAGCCTCTCCATCATCAAAGCCATGGACCTGTCGAAGGTGAAAAATCTTATCGACGTAGGAACGGGTGCAGGATTTCCCGGTGTGCCGATTGCCATTGCCTTCCCCAATGTGCAGATTACTCTTCTCGATTCACTGCGCAAGCGTGTGAATTTCCTCGAAGAAGTTAAGGCGGCATTGAAGCTGGATAATGTAAGCTGTTTTCAGGGTCGTGCGGAGGACTTTGGCAGAGATCCGAAATATCGGGGTAAGTATGAAATTGTAGTATCAAGGGCTGTAGCCAATCTCTCTCCCCTTACCGAATATGATCTTCCGTTTGCCGCAATAGGCGGTGCTTTCGTGGCATATAAATCCGGAAATGTGGATGAAGAACTGGAAACTGCCGGAAAGGCGATCTCCACCATCGGCGGCAAAGCCGAGGCACCCGTGAGATTCAATTTGGCGGGAACTGATATGGAGAGAACACTCGTAACGATCCGTAAGATCAAAAATACTCCCAAGACCTATCCGAGAAAAGCCGGCACACCTGTGAAGCAGCCGCTGTAACAGCCATTATGAAGGAGAGTCTTAACCGTTTCGGTTGAGACTCTCCTTTTTGTTTCACGTGAAACAATGTTCGCGGTGAGGTGTTATTATCCACTCTTGATGTTTCACGTGAAACAGTCTCCGAAGAAAGGCAGTTAGTTTTCGCACATGATGTTCCACGTGAAATACTCTCCGGAGTTGGGCTGTTATCTTCACTCATGTTGTTTCACATGAAACTGTCTACGAAGTTGAGAAGTTATCTTACACTCATGGTGTTTTACGTGAACACTTTCCGTGTTTGGCAGTAATCATTCGCGCATGATGTTTCACGTGAAACATTTTATTAGTTTCTACTGTATGATTTCCGTTTTTGATAATATTTGTTTTGTGGCAATGTACAGAGAAAGATGATATAATCATTTTTATCGTTGAAAAGGAGAAATGTCGTGAGTAAAGTAATTGCTATTGCCAATCAGAAAGGCGGTGTCGGCAAGTCTACGACAGCCATTAACCTTTCAGCCTGCCTTGCTGAACAGGGTAAAAAAGTTCTGGTTATCGATATCGATCCGCAGGGAAATGCAACGAGCGGACTCGGCGTTGATAAACAGGAGGTCGAACAGACGGTATATGATCTGCTCCTCGATGAGTGTGAAGCGGATGATTGCATGATTCGCCTGAAATATAAGAAACATGAAGAACTGAAGAAGTATTTTCTTATTCCGTCCAACGTTGATCTTGCCGGTGCAGATGTCGAACTGGTCGAAGTAGAGAATAAGGAATACCTGCTTCGCGATAAAATCAAAAAGATCCGGGATAAGTTCGATTATATTTTTATCGACTGTCCTCCGTCATTGAATCTGCTTACGGTAAATGCACTGACAACAGCCGACAGCGTCCTTGTTCCGATTCAGTGTGAATATTACGCACTGGAAGGTCTTGCGCAGCTTTTGTATACGATTCAGCTCGTGCAGGAACGCCTGAATGAGAAGCTTACTATCGAAGGCGTGGTATTCACCATGTATGATTCACACACAAATCTTTCCAGACAGGTAGTAGAGGATGTAAAGGATAATCTGGATCAGTATATTTTCAAAACAGCTATTCCTCGCAATGTTCGTCTGGCGGAGGCTCCTAGCTATGGACTTCCCATCAATATATACGACAAGAAATCCGAGGGCGCGAAGAGTTATAAGAAACTTGCAAAAGAGATCCTGAAGAAGGATATGCCGAATAAGGAGAAGAATGTGCCGAAGAAGGAGGCGAATTAATGTCGAAAAGAGGATTAAATAAGGGACGCGGTCTGGGTTCCCTGATCCCTCAGAAAATAGAAACAGAAGAAAAGAAGGAAAAATCCGCGGAAGAACAGGCTGCGGAAACCGTTAGTTCAACAAAATCTGTAAAATCCGTTAAGAATAATGCAAATAATGCAGACAACAAAGAGAACAAGGCAGCGGACAAGAAGACGGTACAGGAAATCGAGCTTGAGGAAGATGCAAAAACGGGCAGCGTGACGATACGCCTGTCGC
>JAXJTA010000167.1:0-3750 GCA_036309825.1 Eubacterium sp.
CGAGGGAAACGGAGCCAGAGAACGTTCCTGCCACTCGCTTCCCCACGTGCTTTCCCCACCCGAAAATTGTTACTGCGCCTCGTATCCGCCTCGGATCTCATCCAGATATTTCCTGTATTCATCGACGACCTTCTGCGGGCCGTCGATTTTCATCTCCGGACCGATCGAAGTTACCCAGCCGAAAAACTGCCGGCTGACAGTAATGGGAACGGTGACGCGGAAACTGTCTCTGTTCTCCGATTCCGCGGGGATCATAAAGAGATCACTGCCGAAGCGATCAATGATCACACCTGCGAGCTCGTTTTTGCAGAGAAGCGTCACGTTCTCGTCTGTGCCGCTGAACATCCCGAATACCTTCTTCTCATAGCCGGACAGGTCCAGATCGTTGAACTCGGACAGGCCATCTCTTCCGCTTTCCAGGATCTCCACGCTTTTCATCTTGTCAACGCGGTAGTGACGGATCTCCAGGTCCCGGTCACTGAACGCAACCAGATAATAACGCTCATCGTCCCAAAGCATTGCCCATGGGCTGACGACATAGGGTGCTCCGCCGCGCTTGAGCCGAAACCTCTTGTCCGCCGTCCATTCCGCGTACTGAAAGGCAATCTTCCGATTCCTGTAGATCGCGGTGTGGATCGTATCGATATTGTAAAAAACAGCTTCATTCGGGGACTTGGGCCGATTCGTCAGGACGATCTGTGACCGCAGTTCGCGCGCACGCGGATGGCTTGTCAGCGCTTCCAGTTTGCGGATCAGATCCTCGGTCTTCTTCTCAGAAAGAGAACGGGACACCTGAACGGCATCGACGAGCACCTTCAACTCGGCCAGTTCGAAGCGACGGTTTCCCATGTAGTAGCCGTGATCATTTCCCTTCCTGATATTGATATCATATCCGTATTGCATCAGCGTCTCGATATCCGCGTAGATACTTCTGCGGTCGGCGGAAAGCCCGTACTTATTCAGCCGCTCATTAATCTCAACCGATGACAGGATATGATTCTCATCGGTCTCCCGGTTCAGTATTTCCAAAACGTATAAAAGGCGAAGCTTCGTATTTTGTGCCATCTCCTGTCTCCCATAACGAACGCAAATACTTTCTTGCTGTTATTGTTCCAATTATAACGCATCTATGTACTTTATTAAACCGGAATTTCCGAGTTCATGTTCATTTTGTCCAATTGAATCATGATATTGTTCTATTAATCGAACACACCAACTGTTCTTGCTGCAAAGACAATGCCGGCATATCCCCCCCACCTTTTTCGAAAGTAAACGAAAAAAGACCGGCTATCCCTTCCGGGATTCCGATCTTTTTTCACAGTATTTTTTATCATATAGGGGGAAAGTTGTCCATTACGAAAAGCAAGAACCAGCCCTTCTTAGTTTCCGTAATGGACAGTGAAGCTTAACAAAACTGATGTCACTAAAACTAGTAAAACCTGAATGTTTCAAACATTTCCGCTACAAAGTGTCTCAACAGGATGCCGCTTGGAAACGTTTTCATTCGCTTCGATTATTATAATATAACGCTCTCCCGCGAATAGCAAGCCTTTAATTAAAAATCAGCAATTCGCCAAAAAACTTTCGTATATTTTCGTGCAGATTCGATATATTTTTGAGTCGAAAGCAGCAACAGCTCCTGTTAGTGCCGGTTTTGCCCATTCACAGGGCCATTCACGGGACCGTTTCCGTTACCGATACCCGCACCGTTCGCCGGGCCGTTCACAGGACTGTTCATAGGACCATTCATAGGTCTGTTCACAGGATCGTTTCCGTTACCATTCGCCGGGCCGTTATTCGAGCCGCTGTGTCCTCGCCCTGTTCTGCCCGTTCTGCCTGTTCGCCCGCCCCCTCGGCGTTTGCGGATTGCGCGAATCACGGCAATAATCACAACAACCAGAATAATAAACGGCAGCAAGGTGATCAGGACGATCAGTGTTCCCTTCAGGAAGGCAAAGAAGCCGGTCCACGATTTCTCGAAGGCGCGAACGATTCTCTCTCCGTACGGTGTTTCCTCATCCGCCGTATACTCGACGACCTCGCTGACCGTCACATCGAGCGTGGAATATTCCACATCCGTATCCATCCCCGCCAGCTCCGTTTTTTTCTGATTGAGTTCCGTCTCCACCTCGGTCAGGCGGCTCTCGACCTGAACCATTTCCTCGATCGTCTCCGCCGCGTCCATCATCTCCTGCAGTCGGGCGAGTTCCTCTTCCAGCGTATCGACAGAAATCTGCGTATCCGCATAGGTCCGGCTGATATTTTCTACATTCGTGCTTTTGGATGTTACTTTTCCGTCGCCGGATAAGGTATCGATGAATTCATAAAAACGCTCCGAAGGAACACGAACGCGGATATAGAGTGTCCGGCTCGACCCGGAAGATCTTTCGGTGTCGTACCAGTAATAATCATCATCGCTCTCCGTCTCGGATTCCACGATCGCGTTAAAGTCTGCAGCCTGATCCTTCAGCGTTTTTACCGTTTCATCGTAGTTCAGGGTCTGGATCGTGAGACTGCCGCTGTAGACAAGCTTCTGTGACAGCTTCGCCGGATCGATCGACACATTTTCTCCGCCGCTCACCTCTGCCGTATCATACGCCGCGTCGCTTGCCATTGCTTCCTCCGTATCGGCAGTTCCCGCATAGAGCGCCCCGTCCTTTTGCGCCGATGCGCCGCTTGATGCCCCGCATCCGCCGAACAGTAAGGCGATCGTCAGCAGAATGGCGATACTGCAGGCCCATGCCCGTTTAGTAATACCATTTTTCTTTCTCATAATACCCTCCTTTGTTTCCGTGCACTCCCCAGCAAAATGTATACTATTTCCTTTATTTTCTTGATTGTACTATAAAAAAGCGGAGATGTCCGCAGCTTTTCAGTCTTCCGGATATCTCCGCAAATATTTTCCGATTATTTCATTCGTTTTTTCTTATTATTTAAGATTTATGAATCCGTTATTTATTCCAGCTGCCGTCACAGTTTTTGATCGCGTATTCGACCTGCTCATCCGTATAGTAATTGGAAGACAGATGGTTGGCAACGTCATCCTTCGTGTAGGAGCTGTCCGCATCGATCATTTCATTGGCTGCTCTCACTGCCATATCAAGGCCGTCCTGACCGTCCCAGTCGACATCACAGTTATCGACGCCGTAAGTTGCATCCTCCTCGCTGAACTGTTCATAGACCAGCTGCTCCTGCAGTTCCTGATAGGACATCGGCATTGCGTCCAGATACTCCTTTGCGCACTGTGCAGCCATCTTCTGCCAGTCAATATTCATGCTGTCCACGGCTTCCGTTGCAGTGCTCTTGCTGAAGCCTTCCGTTTCCACCAGATAATCGATGATGCCGAGACGTGAATATGCCATCCAGTCCAGTTCGTTCTGCGCAGCTTCCACGGCCGCATCCAGATCACTGCTCGACACCGCTTCGGAAGAATCTGAGGTCTCTTCTGTTTCTTCTGTCTCTTCCGAAGAGGATGTAGTACTCCAGTCTTCTTCGCTGCTGCTTGTGTCGGAAGGTGCCGGGGTAGAAATCGCAGGATGCGGGTTGGAATTGACATCTTCCTTTGAGCCGCCCGCAAGGGAAAGGGCTGCAACAACGATCAGAATCAGCGCGACGATCGCCGCAACGATTCCCACGATAATGAGCGGTGCTTTGCTTTTCTTCCTGCCCTGATTATTGTCAAAATTTCCGCCCGGTCCCGGATAACGGTTTGCCGGGTTCTGACCGAACTGATTCTGGTTAAACTGATTC
>JAXJTA010000168.1:0-4913 GCA_036309825.1 Eubacterium sp.
CGGTAACGCCGCACCGCCACAACCTGAGCGAAGTGTCCATCTGCTTGCCGCGAGGCATCACAAAGATGGACCTGACGAGCCGCGCAGCCGCGCCGCATTTCTTTGACAGCCCCGGCAAGACAGTCGCTTCCTGCCGTCATCTGCCGGCGGCGCGGATTGCACGGGAGGAATTCCATCGACTGATGTCCTCACAGTGAGCAGGACCGCAGCGCGAGCAGCCGGTAACGCCGCACCGCCACAACCTGAGCGAAGTGTCCATCTGCTTACCGCGAGGCATCACAAAGATGGACCTGACGAGCCGCGCAGCCGCGCCGCATCCTCAATCAAGTTCGAACGCGCCTGTGTACAGCTGGTAGTATGTGCCCTTCTGCTCGAGCAGCTCATCGTGCGTACCGCGCTCGATGATGCGGCCGTGGTCGAGGACCATGATCGCGTCACTGTTGCGGACGGTCGACAATCTGTGGGCAATGACAAATACCGTTCTTCCCTTCATCAGGTTGTCCATGCCCTCCTGGACGAGAGCCTCCGTTCTCGTATCGATCGAGGAGGTAGCCTCATCGAGAATCATGACAGGCGGATCGGCAACCGCCGCGCGGGCGATAGAGATCAGCTGTCTCTGGCCCTGCGAGAGCGCGGATCCGTTCGCGGTCAGCATCGTATCGTAGCCATCCGGGAAGCTTGTGATGAAATCATCCGCGTTGGCGAGCTTCGCTGCCGCGATACATTCCTCGTCCGTTGCGTCCAGACGGCCGTAACGGATATTCTCCATGATCGTGCCGGTAAAGAGGTTGACCTCCTGCAGAACGACACCCAGGGAATTACGCAGCTCCGTTTTTCTGATCTTCTCGATATTGATTCCGTCGTAGCGGATCTTGCCCGCGGAAATATCGTAGAAGCGGTTGATCAGATTGGTGATCGTCGTTTTTCCCGCGCCGGTCGCGCCGACGAAGGCGATCTTCTGGCCCGGCTTCGCGTACAGCGTCACATCATGCAGCACTTCCTTCTCCGGTACATAACCGAAGTTTACATTCTCCATGCGGACATCGCCTTTCAATTCCACATAGGTCGTGGTCCCGTCATCCTTATGGAAGTGTTTCCACGCCCACATCTCCGTTTTTTCCTTTGTCTCGATGATCTCGCCGTTCTCGCCCTTTCTGCAGTTGACGAGTGTGACATAGCCCTCATCCTGCTCCGGCTGCTGGTCGATCAGTTCGAAGATACGGCCGACGCCGGCAAGGCCCATCGCAATAAGCGGGATCTGCATCGAGATCTGGCCGATCGTCTGGGACATCTGGCGCGCCATGTTGAGGAACGAGATGATGATTCCGGCACTCATGAGGCCGATACCGGACAGGCCGACATTGGTCGCGCCGGCAAAAACCATGACCGCTCCGACAAACGCGAGCAGCACGTACATCAGGTTTCCGACATTGGCAAGAATCGGCATCAGAACATTACCGTTGACATTCGCCGTGCGGCTGTCCTCGAAAAGCTGCTCGTTGATCTTGCGGAAATCCTCCTTGCTCTCTTCTTCGTGGGTGAACACTTTGATAACGCGGGTTCCCTGCATCATCTCCTCCACGAAGCCCTCTTCCTTCGCAAGCGTTT
Source organism: Eubacterium sp. (assembly GCA_036309825.1). Classification (GTDB taxonomy): domain Bacteria; phylum Bacillota; class Clostridia; order Lachnospirales; family Lachnospiraceae; genus Bilifractor. The sequence goes on from JAXJTA010000168.1 coordinate 1,609, forward strand.
TCTGCTGCTTCATCATAAAGCGAGCGGAACCGCCGCCGAATTTTTTTGCCATGAACTGCATGACAAAAACGCCGAGCGCGACGATCAGCGACAGCCAGAGGCTCCAGAAGAGCATCATGAAGACGATCGCGATCAGTGTCAGTGACGACTGGATGATCATCGGAATACTCTGTCCGATCATCTGGCGCAGCGCGTCGGTATCATTCGTATACGTACTCATGATGTCGCCGTGTGCGTGTGTGTCGAAGTATTTGATCGGCAGCGTCTGCATCTTGTCGAACATATCGGTACGGAAGTTGTACAGGGTTCCCTGCGTGACCGTTGCCATGATCCTTGTGTAGAGGAAGGAGGCAAAAACGCCGACCGCGTAGATGACCGCCATCGTGATGACGATCTTGACCAGGTTGCCCCATACGGCATCAAGCCCCTCCGTAATACCCGGTGTGATACATTCATCGATCAGTCTCTGAAGGAAAAACGTAGCCACCGTCGACGATACGGCTGCGATGATGATGCAGGCTACAACGACGATGAGATGCAGCTTATAGTGTTTGAACAGATATTTCATCAGACGCCCGAAGGTTCCCTTCGGGATCTTCGCGTTCATATCCATACTTCTTCTCTTTGGTGCGTGCGGCATGATTTAGTCCTCCTTTCCTCTGGTCTGTGAATCATAGATCTCATGATAGATTCCCTTCTGCGCCAGAAGTTCCTCGTGCGTGCCGGATTCCACGATCCTGCCCTTATCCATAACGATGATGCGGTCCGCGTCCTCTACGGAAGAGATACGCTGCGCGATAATGATCTTCGTTGTGTCCGGGATCTCACTGCGGAAAGCCTTGCGGATCAGCGAATCCGTGCGGGTATCGACAGCGGAGGTCGAGTCATCGAGGATCAGGATCTTCGGCTTCTTCAGAAGCGCTCTGGCAATACACAGACGCTGCTTCTGGCCGCCGGATACGTTCGTTCCGCCCTGTTCGATATGCGTCTCGTATTTATCCGGGAAGGTCTGAACGAACTCGTCCGCCTGTGCCAGCTCGCAGGCATGTTTGATCTCCGCGTCGGTGGCGTCCTTCTTGCCCCAGCGGAGATTCTCACTGATCGTGCCGGAGAACAAAACGTTTTTCTGCAGAACGACAGCCACCTCATTGCGAAGCGCGTTCAGGTCGTACTCTCTGACGTTATGTCCGCCGACCAGAACCTCTCCTGCCGTTGTGTCATAGAGGCGGGAGATCATGGAGATCAGCGTCGTTTTCGAGGAGCCGGTGCCGCCGATGATGCCGATGGTCTCGCCGGATCTGATCGACAGATCGATACCATTCAGCGCCTTCTTGCGGTCTTTCTCGTTATATTTGAAATCCACTGCCCTGAACTCGATGCTGCCGTCATCCAGAGCGGTCAGGCCGTTCTCCGGAGAGGTCAGAGTGCTCTCGTAATTCAAAACTTCCACAATACGGTTCGCGGATTCCTGCGCAATGACAATCATGACAAATACCATGGAAAGCATCATCATGGATGCGAGGATCTGCACACCGTAGCTGATCAGACTCGAAAGCTCACCGGTCGTCAGGCTCGTTGCCTGTGTGGTAATGATCAGGCGCGCGCCGATGTAGCTGACCAGAAGCATGGAAAGGAAGATGCAGAACATCATGATCGGCGAGTTGAGCGCAAGGATCTTTTCTACGAATGTAAAGTCGGCGCGCACTTCATCCGCTGCCTTGCGGAATTTGTTTTTCTCGTGCTCCTCACGGACGAAGGATTTTACCACGCGGATACCGCCGACGTTCTCCTGCACAGAGTTGTTCAGCGCGTCGTATTTCTTGAAGATACGGCGGAAGATCGGAAAAGCGGTTCGAATGATGATGAACAGCGCGATGGCGAGAACCGGCAGGATCGCCAGGAAGATCAGTGACATCTTCGGATTGATGGACAGTGCCATCACGACCGAGAAGATGATCATGAGCGGCGAGCGGAAGGCCATGCGGATCACCATCTGAAAAGCACTCTGCACATTCGTTACATCCGTTGTCATTCGTGTGACAAGGGAGGATGTGGAGAATTTATCCACATCGGCGAAGGAGAAATCCTGCACCCGGAAAAAAAGGTCCTGGCGGAGATTCTTCGCGAAACCCGCGGATGCGGTCGCCGCCTCTCTTGCGGAAAGCGTTCCGAAGAGGAGGGAAAGCATTGCGATGCCGATCAGGATAAAACCGTATTTCAGGATCGGACTCATTGTGCTGCCGCTCATGTGGTCGATCAGTTTCGCCATGATGAGCGGAAGAAAGCATTCCATAATTACCTCAAGGCTGATGAAGACCGCCGAGAGGATCGACGGTTTCTTGTATTCCCTGAGGCTTTTCATCAGAGTTTTTATCATATACTCAGTTCCTCCTATAATGTATTTGTGGTGGTTAGATGCCTCTCAGCCAGAAAGGACTAACCGTTCCATTGCTGAAGCTGTATAATGGATGGGCATTGGTATGACAATCTGCTCCTTGGACCTTTGGCGTCCGTAAGAAAGCCCGTCAGCCAGCCCTCCATTTGCAGCCGTTCGGTTTATGCAGGTTGGTACTGCTTCGTGCACGTCCGTATGATACCCCAGGAGATTGAATAAGCAATGGATAACCGCTGGTCCATGCAATTCACTATTCTTGGAGGTACAGACAATGTATAATGCAGTCGGTATTGATGTTTCAAAGGGCAAAAGCACCGTGGCGGTCCTGCAGCCGGGAGGTACTGTTATAAGGAAACCCTTCGATGTTACACACTCTTCCTGTGAGCTGAAGAATCTCACTGATTACATCCTGACGTTGGATGGCGAGACGAAGGCGGTGATGGAGTGCACCGGCAGATATCATGAACCAATCCTTCGTGCCCTCTCCGACGCAGGGATCTTTGTCAGCGCGGTAAATCCGCATCTGATCAAGAACTTCGGCAATAACACCATTCGTAAAGTCAAGTCCGATCCTGCCGATTCCAAGAAGATTGCCCGATATACACTTGACAACTGGGCCGAATTACGTGAGTATTCCAGTATGGATACTACACGCGCACAACTCAAAACTCTCAATGCGCAGATGGCTTTCTTCACAAAACAGAAAGTCGCTGCCAAAACCAATCTCATTTCGCTCCTGGATATGACCTATCCTGGGGTGAACGATCTCTTTGACACTCCAACACGAGATGACGGAAGCGAGAAATGGGTCGATTATGCGGCCTCTTTCTGGCATGTGGACTGCGTCCGCAAGATCGGTCTCAAAGCTTTCACAGAGCGCTATCAGGCCTTCTGCAAAAGGCATGGCTAC
>JAXJTA010000169.1:0-4387 GCA_036309825.1 Eubacterium sp.
ATGACTTTGTCTTTATGAAGGGGATCGAACAGTTCGGATCGTTCACCGGATGGGCGTCCTTCTTTGTGAACAACTGGGGAGGGAGGATCATTCCGCAGGGCATCCTCGTTCTGCTGCTGCAGCTTCCGGGATTTGTTTTTACCGCAGTCGACGCGGCCATGTGGGTCATTCTTCTGATCTACGCCTGCAGGATCTGTGACTTCGGGAAACGCTTTGACCATCGGATCGAGACGGTCCTTCTGGCGATCGGTATCTTCACGCTGATTCCCGCCGCAGTCCTCACGGGAGCTGTTTTCTGGAAGTGCGCGAATATCATGTATCTGTGGGGAACGGCGGGTATCCTTGTTGCGATCTATCCGCTGGTCTGCCAGGCACGGAATTCTTCCTACACGAGGAAGGATCTGATCCTGGCGTGGATCGCGTGCATCTACACGGCTAGCTTTGAACAGGGAGCGGCGTTTATGAGCGGCGCGCTCATCCTTTTGTTCTTATTCAACAGCTTTGTGAAGAAGCACTTTGATAAGCATATGATGATCCTGACTGCTGCCGGAATTATCCTTACGGCATTCTTCTACAAGCTGCCCGGCAACGCGCTCCGCTCGCAGATCGAGGTCTACGGCCAGATGCCGAAATATGATATGTATTCCGCACCGGACAAGCTTCTCTGGGGACTCTGGTATGCGGTCGAAAATACTGAGCAGTTCATGCCGCTTGTCTTCCTGGCTCTTTCGGGAATCGTCGCGTACTGTGCCTTCCGATATCGAAAGGAAGATAAAATCTTTCGTCTGATCGGCATCGTTCTGTTTGTCTATTTCGGCCTCTGCTGGATCGTCCGCACCGGATCGGTGATCTCGGGAAACGCACATCCGCTCGGTTTCATCTATACCATGATCACCGTCGATAACGTTACCTTCGGACTGAACCTTCGGGAAGCGCTGTGCGAGACGATCCATATCGCGATGTATGCGCTCCTCGGCGCGTCGCTTCTTTATCTGAGACCTGGAAAAACGAATATTCTGCCGTTTATTACTTTCTTCGGCGGCCTTGCGACGATGACGGCGATCGGTTTTTCTCCGACGATTTACGCTAGCGGCGCACGTCCGCAGTTTCTCGGTGACTTCTTCCTGCTCTGCACCGTTTTTGTCTCTGTCTGCGATGCGGCAGAAGGAAGTGACTTCAACTATACCGTTGTAACGAAAAACGTAAACGGCGAAGATGTGCAGTATAATGAGGTGACGGATCATCCCGGTCAAGAATACAACGTACACGGCAGGTAAAGCAGTCACAGGGGATAAGTTTTTCACCAGATGCGTGATTCGTAATATGCAGGAATAATGACAGGATACCCCGCGGAATTCGCGGGGTATCTTTGCGTGGTTCACAATGTTGACACATTCGTTTTTTACAATTACTCTATAAAGAAAGTGTATGACATTGCGTGAGGTGTGTTTATGGATAAATTAAAGGTTTTGGTTGTTGATGATGAAGCAAGAATGCGGAAGCTGGTCAGGGATTTCCTGGTGAAGAAGGACTTCGACGTCGTTGAGGCGGGAGACGGTGAGGAAGCGCTGAACGTTTTTTATGAGGATAAAAATGTAGCTCTGATCATTCTGGATGTGATGATGCCGAAGCTGGACGGCTGGGAGGTGTGCCGGGAGATCCGTGCGCAGGGGTCCCGCGTGCCGATCATTATGCTGACGGCAAGGGGTGATGAGAGAGATGAGCTTCTCGGCTTCGATCTGGGAGTGGATGAGTACATCTCCAAGCCGTTCAGCCCGAAGATCCTCGTTGCGAGAGTCGAGGCGATCCTTCGCCGGACGAACCAGCTGGGCGGAGACGATACGCTCGAAGCGGGCGGGATCACCATCAACAAGGCCGCTCACCAGGCGTTTGTTGACGGTACGCCGATCGACCTCTCTTATAAAGAATTCGAATTGCTTACCTACTTTCTGGAGAACCGCGGTATCGCGCTTTCCCGTGAGAAGATCCTGAATAATGTGTGGAACTACGACTATTTCGGGGATGCCAGAACGATAGATACTCATGTGAAGAAGCTGCGCAGCAAGATCGGCGAGAAGGGAAGTTATATTCACACGGTCTGGGGAATGGGCTATAAGTTCGAGGTGGACGCGCAATGATGAAGAAGTCGATCCGCAAAAAGATTGCATGCATTTTTATCGCTGTTTCCGCGCTGATCCTGGTTGCCATTGGTGTGTTCCAGTATTTCTTCATCGATGATTTCTATCTGCAAAACAAACAGAAGAAGCTCCTTTCTAGCTGGGATATGATGGCAGAGATGAGTAATTCCGGGAGTAATGACGGAACTGGCAAGGAGACGCAGGTTTCGGATGACTTCGAGAAATTCTGTTCGGTCAACGGCCTCACGTACGTCCTGACGGATTCGCAGCTGACCTGCCTGGCAACAAACTCAACGAATGACATCACCATGACGGGACGATTGATCGGTATTGTCCTTGGAAAAGAGGATATGCATACGAGCATCATCAAGGAAAATACTTCCTACAAGATGATCCGCATGCAGGACCGGTTCTCCGGCATGGATTATCTGGAATTATGGGGTGTTCTCGATAATGGCAATTACTATCTGGTGACCTGTCCGATCGAGAGTATTTCCGGAGCGGCATCAGTATCGATGCGTTTCTATGTGTATGTCGGCCTGATCGCCGTTGCGGCAGGTGCCGTGATCATCTGGCTTGTCACGAGACGCGTTGTAGAGCCGCTGCAGGAGCTTTCGGCGCTTTCCAAGAGAATGGCCGACCTTGACTTCGGTGTGCGCTATGAGAGCGGCGGAGAGGACGAGATCGGGCAGCTCGGCGAGAACTTCAACGTCATGTCTGATAAGCTGGAAAGCGCTGTCAGTGACCTTAAGAGTGCAAATATGCGCCTCCAGAAGGATATCGATGAGAAAAACCAGATCGACGAAATGCGTAAGGAGTTTATTTCCAACGTTTCGCATGAGCTGAAGACGCCGATCGCACTGATCCAGGGATACGCGGAAGGCCTGAAGGACAATGTCAACGAGGATCCGGAAAGCCGTGATTTCTACTGCGACGTGATCATGGACGAGTCCGCAAAAATGAACAAGATGGTCAAGCAGCTGCTCACACTGAACCAGCTGGAATTCGGAAATGACGAAGCCAGAATGGAGCGCTTCGATCTGACCGCGCTGATCAAGGGCGTTCTGCAGGCATCGAAGCTTTTGATCGAGCAGAAGGAAGCAAAAATTATTTTCGATGAGTCGAAAGCATTCCCTGTCTGGGGAGATGAATTCAAGATCGAAGAGGTCGTCACCAATTACCTGACCAATGCGTTGAATCATCTGGACGGTGAGAAGGTCATCGACATTCGGATGAAGGAGGAAAACGGCATCGTTACAACGACCGTCTTCAATACCGGAGAACGGATTCCCGAGGAGGATCTGGACAAGATCTGGATCAAATTCTTTAAGGTAGACAAGGCAAGGACCCGCGCATACGGAGGAAGCGGCATCGGCCTGTCGATCGTCAAAGCGATCATGGACTCTCACGGTCAGAAATGCTACGCAGAGAACTACGAAAACGGAGTTGCCTTCTCCTTCACGCTGGAGAGCAAGATCGAACTGTAATAAAAAAATAACGAAAAAACACGCCCGCATGAAAGATAGCTTTCGTGCGGGCGTGTTTCTTCGTTACGCAATTACCGTTATGGATCATCGCTGCGGATTTTCTGTGTCGGATAAGGGGATGTTTATTTATGCAGTAGATGATATTCGTCAAGGAAGGTCACCGGTTCAGTCAGATCGAGAGAGAAGAGTTCGTTCGTGAAGGCTGCCGCGATCTGAGATCGGGTGATACCGTCCGCAAAGGCGGTGCGGTAGATCCCGGCACCGATAATGAGACTGGTGATCCGGCCGGATTCCAGATCGGTCGTATGTGCCTCGGTAAGGATCCCGCCGATCTTTGCGGTGGTCCAGAGCTCATTGACCTTGCGGATCGAAGCTTCCGTTCCGGTGGAATGAAGAGCCCGGATCGCTGCTACAGCAGCGCCGTGGCCTGCGTAACGTGCCTTATCGAAAGGAATGGAGACCGGGATCGCAAGGGAGATATAAACGCCTTCTTTGGGCGGAGACAGAAAGGAAGTTCCCTCATGGCCTCTGCCGTTTGTCTGGCTCTCACTGACGATCAGCATGCGTCCGCTGTATCCTCTTGCGAGGTGACGGCGCGCTTCCATGTTTGTGGAATCGACTTCCTTCATAGCGAGGATCCGCAGATCGGAAAGGGAAGGGGACAGGAGAGAGCGAAGACCGTCCTCCGTGACGATATCGCTTCCGTGAGCCAGCAGATATCCCTTACGTCCCTGCGTCAGGATAGGGTAGCCTTCCTCCTTC
>JAXJTA010000170.1:0-7304 GCA_036309825.1 Eubacterium sp.
GAGGACTATATGGATTACAAGAACGCAGGAGTAGATATTGAAGCCGGATACAAATCTGTGGAACTGATGAAGAGATATGTAAAAGAGACGGTACGCCCGGAGATGCTGGGCGGACTCGGCGGTTTCTCCGGCGGATTTTCCGCTGCCGCTTTCAAGAACATGGAACATCCGGTTCTTCTGTCCGGAACCGACGGCGTCGGAACCAAGCTGAAGCTGGCGTTCCTCATGAACAAGCATGATACCATCGGTATCGACGCGGTGGCGATGTGCGTCAATGACGTTGCCTGTGCAGGCGGCGAACCGCTTTTCTTCCTGGACTACATCGCATGCGGCAAAAACTACCCGGAGAAGATCGCGGAGATCGTAAAGGGCGTAGCGGAAGGCTGCAAGCAGGCTGGTGCTGCTCTGATCGGCGGTGAGACCGCTGAGATGCCGGGCTTCTATCCGGTCGATGAGTACGATCTGGCAGGCTTTGCCGTAGGCGTTGTCGATGAGAAGGACATGATCACCGGCGAGAGTCTCTCCGACGGCGACGTGCTGATCGGTCTTGCTTCCTCCGGCGTGCATTCCAACGGTTTTTCTCTCGTTCGTAAGATCTTCGATATGAACGAAGAATCCCTGGACACCTATTACGAAGAACTCGACGGCAAACTCGGCGATGTTCTTCTGGCACCGACCAAGATCTATGTAAAAGCTATGCGCTCCATCAAAGAGGCAGGCGTAAAGGTTAAAGCATGCAGCCATATCACGGGCGGCGGCTTCTATGAGAACGTTCCGCGTATGCTGAAGGACGGTGTCAAAGCAGTCATCGAGAAGGACAGCTATCCGATTCCGCCGATTTTCACACTGATGCAGAAGAAGGGCGAAGTCGACGAGCACATGATGTACAACACCTACAACATGGGTATCGGTATGGTTCTGGCAGTTGATCCGGCCGATGTCGACGCGACCATCAAGGCAGCGCGCGCGGCAGGCGAGTATCCGTACAAGATCGGCCGCATCGAAGCCGGTGTGAAGGGTGTAGAACTGGTATAATCGTTTTTTGCTTCATGCGTGTAATACCGGGCGGATCGGAAATATCCGCGACAGAAATCGTATACCGGAAGGAGTAATACATGCTGAAAATGGCAGTTCTGGTATCCGGAGGCGGCACGAATCTGCAGGCTATTCTGGATGCCATCGATAACGGAAAGATCACGAATGCGGAAGTCGCTGCGGTCATCAGCAACAATCCGAACGCGTATGCTCTGGAAAGAGCGAAGAAAAAGGGAATTCCCGCCGAGTGTATCAGCCCGAAGACCTTTGCTACCCGCGCGGAGTTCGAAGATGCATGGCTTGCCGGCGCACAGAAATATGAGCCGGATCTCATCGTCCTGGCGGGATGCCTTGTTGTCATTCCAGAAAAAATGGTCGATGCATTCCCGAACCGCATCATCAATATTCACCCTGCCCTGATCCCGTCATTCTGCGGAAAAGGGTATTACGGTCTGAAAGTGCACGAGGGTGTGCTTGCCCGGGGCGTTCGCGTAACGGGAGCTACCGTTCACTTTGTGGATTCGGGGACCGATACGGGCCCGATCATTCTCCAGAAAGCTGTATATGTGCAGGAAGGTGATACACCGGAGATCCTGCAGAGAAGAGTTATGGAGCAGGCGGAGTGGATCATCATGCCGGAGGCGATCAATCTCATCGCCAACGGCCGCGTAACGGTTGAAAATAACCGGGTGCTTATCCGGGACTACACATACGGAGAGATCTGACAGGAGGAACAGAAATGAAAGTACTGATCATCGGAAGCGGCGGACGTGAGCATGCCATTGCATGGAAGACGGCGCAGAGCCCGAAGGTAGACAAGATCTACTGCGCACCGGGAAATGCAGGTATTGCCGAAGTGGCAGAGTGCGTGCCGATCACCGCTATGGAGTTTGACAAACTGGCAGATTTCGCCGAAGAAAAGCAGATCGATCTGACCGTAGTCGGCATGGATGATCCGCTGGTAGGCGGCATCGTCGATGTCTTTGAGGCAAGAGGACTTCGCATCTTCGGACCGAGAAAGAATGCGGCGATCCTTGAGGGCTCCAAAGCCTTTTCCAAGGATCTGATGAAAAAATACCATATTCCGACAGCGGAATACGAGACCTTCGACGACGCCCAGAAAGCACTGGCTTATGTGGAAACATGTAAGATTCCGATCGTCCTGAAGGCGGACGGACTGGCACTGGGCAAGGGCGTTCTGATCTGCAATACCAGAGAAGAAGCGAGAGAAGGTGTCAAGACCATCATGGAGGACAAGAAGTTCGGAACTGCCGGCAACCGTATGGTCGTTGAGGAGTTCCTGACCGGCCGCGAGGTCTCCGTGCTGTCCTTTGTGGACGGTAAGATCGTAAAGACGATGGCATCCGCGCAGGATCACAAGCGCGCGGAGGATGGTGACAGGGGCCTGAATACAGGCGGCATGGGCAATTTCTCCCCGACACCGTATTATTCGGAGGAAGTAGATGCGTTCTGCCGCAAATATGTATTCCAGCCGACCGTCGACGCGATGGCAGCGGAAGGGCGTCCGTTCAAGGGCGTTATCTTCTTCGGTCTGATCCTTACCCCGGATGGCCCGAAGGTTCTGGAGTACAATGCCAGATTCGGCGATCCGGAGGCACAGGTCGTACTTCCGAGAATGGAAAATGATATTGTCGACGTTTTTGAAGCATGCATCGACGGTACACTCGACAAAGTCGACCTGAAGTTCATGGATGATGCCTGCGTCTGCGTCGTACTGGCAAGCAAAGGATATCCGGTCTCCTACGAGAAGGGATTCCCGATCAAAGGACTTGAGAAGTTCAAGAACAATGACAGGTATTTCTGCTTCCACGCAGGCAGTAAGTTCAACGAGAAGGGTGAGATCGTCACCAACGGCGGCCGTGTACTCGGTATCACCGCACTCGGCAAGGATCTGAAGGAAGCCAGAGCAAACGCTTATGAAGCGGTTGAGTGGGTACAGTTCGATAATAAATATTATCGTCACGATATCGGACACGCTATTGACGAATATGAGGAGGGTATCTGATGAAATTCTGTGGTGAGTGTGGAGCCCCGATGCAGGATGATGAGATGTTCTGCACAAAATGCGGTACACCTTTTGATGCACCGGTTGAAGCTGCGGTGGAGGAAGTAAAGGAAGCCGCACCGGCAGAGGCTGCGGTAGAAAAAACAGCGGAAGAGACTGTACAGGCAGTCGAAGCGCCGGTTGAAAGCGCTGCGGCAGAAGCTGCACCGGCAGCGGAAGCACCGGTTGAAGGCGCAGCGGCGGAGGCTGCACAGGCAGTTGAAGCGCCGGCAGCGGAAGCTGTTAAGGAAAACGTTGAGCCGGCAGCAGCGCAGTTTACACAGAGCCAGCAGCAGTTCAATCCGAATCAGCAGTATGGCGGAGCACAGCAGTTCAATCCGAACCAGCAGTACGGCGGAGCGCAGCAGTACAATCCGAACCAGCAGTACGGCGGAGCGCAGCAGTTCAATCCGAACCAGCAGTACGGCGGAGCGCAGTTCAACGGAAATCAGCAGTATGGCGGGCCGCAGCAGTTCAACCCCAATCAGCAGTACGGTCAGCAGAGACAGTACGTGCCGCCGAAGCCGGCATTCGAACAGGTTCTCGAGCGCCCGGTCCTGAAACGTGATTACGCGGCGATCATTACCTATATCGGCTGGCTTGGTTTCCTGATCGCGGCACTTGCCACAGACAGAAAGGAACGCTATTTCCGTTTCCACTTCAACCAGTCACTGGTGCTCAACATTTTTGCAACGATCGGCGCGATCATCATGCAGATCGGAAGTGCGGTTACGACAAGATCCGCGATCGCAAGTATGTATTACGGTCATATGAATCCGGCAGGCCCGATCATCCTGATCCTCGGCATTGCGGTAGCGGTCATTGCGCTTATCGGATGGATCATCGGCCTGATCGCGGCATGCCGCGGCCAGATCAAGGAAGCACCGTTATTTGGTAAGATCCAGATTCTGAAATAAAGAGCAGTGTCAGGAACAGAGTCAGGAACAGAGTTAGGAGCAGAGTTCTGTGTTCGGAATAATTGATAAGGCGGATAGTTATCAGGGTATACTATGAAATTAATTAATTGGTATCTGAAAGGCAGTCAGCTGATCGGTCAGGTGACCGGCAGCGAGAAATACGAAGACGGAAGTTTTGTGCACACGTCCACGATCGTGACCGCGATGTACGATGACGGATTGTTTTTGTTCCGGACAGAAAATTCGATCTATGAATGCCTGTCTGCCGAATTCAGCGGCACGGTTGACGAACTGACACAGGTCATCGCCGGGTGCACCGAAAATAACAAGCAGACTACCAGAGTGATCCGTTGATGCGGACACAAGGAGACAGATGAAAGAAAAAAATCAGATCACAACGACGGACAAACTCGGCGAGATCAAAGCACAGCTGAAAAAGTTCAAATCCAATATTTATACCAATGCCGATGAGGGATATGATTATCTCAAGAACGGTTTCTGCTGTCTGGAAGTAAAAAATCCGACGGGCGGCGATGATCTCTACATCGACCTGGAGAAAGGTTTTTCTCTGGCATGCGGGGAATGGGAAGGCCATTATGAAGCGACAGAAGATGACTACGCGAAAATGATGCGTGATATCGACCGCTTCGTGAAGAATGAACTGTATCTGGCTGTTGTGTACATGAGTGAGGAGTGGATCTGCTCCTTCACCGTCGCGAATTCCCGCGTGGACAAAGCCCCGCTCGTTAAGCAGATGAAGGATTTCCTTCACAGCGCGGATGCGGATGAATTCATCCGCATGATCAAGAAAGAGGGTGCGGTCATTACCTGTACTTTCTGGAACAGAGACAGAAACAGGGAAGTCAAGATTGCAAAAGGAACGCTTGCCTGAGCGGACTTTTATCGAAACGTGAAGGTAAGAATTTCGGAGCTGTCGCACGAAACGTGTAATTGAAGAATGTATGAAAGACCGGCAGGCTCACATAGACCTGCCGGTTTGTGCTACATATTCATAGCAATACTTCGTCAGGCAGCTCCGTTTCATAATATTTATGGTGAAAGCAGGATTTAACAAGAGTTAAACAGGGAGAGGAGAACGGGATGCTGAAAGCAAATTTTCATACCCATACGATTCTGTGTGACGGAAGCGATGAGCCGGAACAGGTCGTGACGCAGGCGCTGGCATACGGATTCACACAGTTGGGCTTTTCCGGACACATGGACCCGGATATCCGCATGAATTTTCCACAGTATAAGGCGGAAGTTCTGCGGCTGCGGGAGAAGTATCGGGACCGGATCGATATTTTGCTCGGGGTCGAGCTTGATACATTGTATGCGGATCCGTCGTGCGCGATGGAAGCGGAATATGTGATCGGCTCGACGCACTTTATCGATCTGCCGACGACAGAGAACCTGTCGGTCGATTTTTCCGAAGAAATGCTGGAAAAAACGGCGAAGGAGTTTTTCTCAGGGGACTATTATGCGCTGGCAAAGGCGTACTATGAGACGGAGGCAAAGGTCTGCGACCGTTTCCGGCCGACCTTCATCGGACATTTCGATCTGGTGACGAGGTTTAATGACGCGATGCATTTCCTCGACGAATCCGATCCCCGGTATATCGGACCGGCGATGGAGACGCTGGAGTATCTGGCAAGAGAGAAAAACGTACCCTTCGAGATCAACTGCGGTGCCGTGAATCGGAGACGCAAGAAGGAGTTCTATCCGAATCATTTCTTCCTGAAGGCGCTCCGGGATTTCGGCGGAGAGATCTTCATCAGCTCCGACGCGCATCAGAAGGAATTGCTGAACGGAGCTTTTGAGGAAGCTGTACGGGAAGCGATCGCCTGCGGCTTCACACATACCAACATTCTGAAACATGACGGAAACGGCAATGTCGTGACAGAACAGATCCCGCTGGATACACTCTATTGAATGCAAAAATGCCGTGACAGAGCGTCACGGCACACAGAACTTTTGGGTTGTCATCGCGGCAGCTATTCGATCGGTACGATTCCGGCCGGGGTTTTCCGGCAGAGTTTTTTTACACGGATCAGTCGGGGAGCGCGCGAAACAGCTTTCGCCTGGTGAGAAAGTACGCAGCCGTCACGGCAGTGCCGGAAACGATCCAGGTGAAGATATAGACGGTCATTAAGGTCTCGATCGCCGGGTTCGCCTTAAAGACCGTGAAGAGCCATACCACGCGGATGCCGCAGCAGCCGAGCATCGTGATGACAGCGGGGGTGAGCGAACGCCCCATGCCGCGCATGCAGCCGCCGGCGATCTCATAGGTTCCGGTCATCAGTTCGAAATACATGATATAGAACAGACGGATATAGGCGTAGTGAATGACCTCCGGATCGGTCGTGAAAAAGCCGATGAGTGTTGATCTGCCGAACCAGAAAATATTGCTGACGGCGAAGCAGAAAGCCATCCCGAGCAGCATGCATTCGATATAGACTTTTTTGCAGCGCTTCTTATTGCCTGCAGCGAAGTTCTGACTGGTAAAGGTGACTGCCGTCTGCGCGAAGCCGGCGATCACATAGTAGGATATGTATTCGAAATTGAGACCGGCAGTGTTGCCTGCAATGCAGGCGGGACCAAAGCTGTTGATCGCGGACTGGATGATGACATTCGAGAGGCAGAAAACGATGCCCTGGAGGCCAGCCGGTCCGCCGACCCGGATGATCTCTTTCAGAAACCCCATGCGTATGCCGAGCCTTTCCGGATGGATGCGATAGGGATCGCCGTCTTTCATCAGGAAAAAAACGATCATGCCGGCGCTCAGTCCGTTCGAGATCATGGTAGCGGTACCGACACCGGTAACACCCATGTGAAAACCGATGACAAAGACCAGATTGAGTCCGACGTTCAGAATGCCGGCGGCGATCAGTGCGTACAGCGGCCGGGAACTGTCGCCCTTACTTCGAAGAACGGCGGATCCGAAGTCGTAGATCATGATGAAAGGCATCGCGCAGAAGTACAGGCGCAGATACCGTGCTGCAAGTAGACGGACGGAATCGGGAGTGCGGATCCAGAGAAGGATCTGCGGAGCCAGAATCTGCCCGGCGAGAAGCAGAATAATTCCGCTGATAAGCGCCAGCGTCATGACCGTGTGGACGGCATCGCTGATGCGATTAGTTTTTCCCTTGCCGATCAGGCTGGCAACCAGTACGTTGGCACCGAGCGACAGACCCGTAAAGAGACTGATCAGCAGTCCGATCAGCGCGGCATTGCTGCCGACAGCGGCCATCGCTTCACTGCTGTCGAAGCGTCCGACAACTGCCAGA
>JAXJTA010000171.1:0-4683 GCA_036309825.1 Eubacterium sp.
GATCATAATCATGACCGATGCCGATGTTGACGGTGCGCATATCGCGACACTGATGCTGACCTTCCTGTACCGTTTCATGCCGGAACTGATCAAACAGGGACATGTCTATCTGGCGAAGCCGCCGCTGTACAAGGTTGAGCGGAACAAGAAGGTATGGTACGCGTACAGCGATGACGAGCTGAACAGTATTATGAGCGAGATCGGACGTGACGCGTCAAACAAGATCCAGCGTTACAAAGGACTCGGTGAGATGGATGCCGAGCAGCTCTGGGAGACTACCATGGATCCGGAAAACCGTGTGCTCATGCGTGTGTCTATGGATGAGGATGAATCCTCCGAGATCGATCTCACCTTCACCACGCTGATGGGAGACAAAGTCGAGCCGCGGCGTGAATTTATCGAAGAGAGAGCAAAAGACGTTCAGAACCTGGATATCTGATAGGAGATACAAGAAATGGATGATAAGATTTTCGACAGAATAGAAGAGGTCGATCTGAAGAAAAAAATGGAGGACTCCTATATCGATTACGCGATGAGTGTTATCGCGTCGAGAGCTCTTCCTGACGTTCGTGACGGATTAAAGCCCGTTCAGAGACGAATCCTGTATTCGATGATCGAACTGAACAACGGCCCCGACAAGCCGCACAGAAAATGTGCGCGTATCGTCGGCGATACGATGGGTAAATATCATCCGCATGGTGACAGCTCGATCTACGGTGCCCTGGTCAATATGGCTCAGGATTGGAATATGCGTTATACGCTCGTTGACGGTCACGGAAACTTCGGTTCCGTTGACGGTGACGGCGCCGCGGCAATGCGATATACAGAGGCCAGACTCAGCAAGATCTCCATGGAGATGGTTGCCGATCTGAATAAGGATACGGTTGATTTTGTACCGAACTTCGATGACTCGGAGAAAGAACCGGTCGTTCTGCCGTCACGTTTTCCGAACCTGCTGGTAAACGGTACTTCGGGTATCGCCGTCGGCATGGCTACCAATATCCCGACGCACAATCTGCGCGAGGTCATCGGTGCTGTTGTAAAGATCATCGACAACATTGTGGAAGAAGATCGTGAGACCGATATCGAAGAGGTCATGAAGATCGTCAAGGGACCGGACTTCCCGACAGGTGCCGAGATCCTCGGTACCAGAGGAATCGAAGAAGCTTACCGGACCGGCCGCGGCAAGATCCGTGTCCGTGCCGTTACGAATATCGAGACGCTGCCGAGCGGAAAGAGCCAGATCATCGTTACCGAGCTTCCTTATCTGGTCAACAAGGCCCGCCTGATCGAGAAGATCGCCGAGCTTGTGCGTGATAAGAAGATCGACGGCATTACGAATGTGGCCGATCACTCCAGCCGCGAAGGTATGCGGATCTGCATCGATGTAAGACGTGATGCCAACGCGAATGTTATTCTGAACCAGCTGTACAAGCATACCCAGCTGCAGGACACCTTCGGCGTGATCATGCTGGCGCTTGTGGATAATCAGCCGAAAGTCCTCACTCTTCTGGATATTCTCAAATATTACCTGAAGCATCAGGAGGAAGTAGTTACCCGCAGAACGCAGTTCGATCTGAACAAAGCGGAAGAGCGCGCTCATATTCTGGAAGGACTTCTCAAAGCGCTTGATATCATCAATGAGATCATCCGCGTGATCCGTGCATCCTCCAATGCGCAGGAGGCAAGGGATAACCTTGTCAAAGATTTCGGTTTCAGTGAAAAACAGGCACAGGCGATCGTTGATATGCGTCTGCGTGCTCTGACAGGTCTGGAAAGAGAGAGACTGCAGGCAGAGTATGACGACCTGATGCAGAAGATAAAAGAGTATAAGGCGATCCTCGGCGACAGAAAGCTTCTTCTCGGCGTGATCCGGGATGAAATTATGATGATCTCCGAGAAATACGGCGATGACCGCCGCACCAAGATCGGTTATGATATCCTGGATCTCACCACAGAGGATCTTATCCCGAGGGTGAACACGATCATTACCATGACAAAAATGGGATATATCAAGAGGATGGAGCCGGATAATTTCCGCAGCCAGAATCGCGGCGGCAAGGGAATCAAGGGCATGCAGACCATTGATAATGATTATATCGATGAGCTCTTCATGACGACTTCCCACAATTATCTGATGTTCTTCACCGATAAGGGACGGGTATACCGCCTCAAAGCTTATGAAATTCCGGAGGCGGGACGCACCGCAAGGGGTACGGCACTTGTCAACCTGCTTCAGCTTCAGCCGGAGGAGAAGATCTCGGCGGTTATTTCCATCGCGGAGTTCCCGGAAGATCAGTATATGTTCATGGCTACCCGCAACGGTCTGGTGAAGAAGACTCCTCTTCGCGAGTTCATGAATGTCAGGAAAAACGGTCTCACCGCCATCACGCTTCGTGAAGACGATGAGCTGATCGAAGTAAAATACGTTGCGGAAGGTGAGGAGATCTATATCGCAACCCGCAACGGTATGTGCATTCGCTTTGATGAGTCCGATGTCCGCGCGACGGGCAGAAGCTCCATGGGTGTCCGCGGTATCAATCTGAGTGATGACGATGAAGTTATCGGCATGCAGCTGCGCTCGCAGGGCGATCATCTGCTCTTTGCGTCGGAAAAAGGATACGGAAAGAGAACGGATATCGACGCGTTCAAGAAACAGAACCGCGGCGGTAAGGGTATCATCTGCTACAAGGCTACGGAAAAAACGGGCGTGCTCGTGGGAATGAAGGCTGTCTGCGATGAGAATGAGATCATGATCATCACGACCGGCGGCATTATCATCCGTACACCTGTCAACCAGATCAATATTACGGGACGTTCCGCATCGGGCGTTAAGCTGATGAATGTATCCGACAGCGTGGCGAGCATCGCAAAAGTCCGCGAGGATGAAGAGAACGAGATCGGGGATGAGGAAGAAATCACCGGAGTAAGCACCGATGATGAAAATGGCGACGCAGCGGGAGATGCGGCTGATACAGAAGAGGTGATCGATGATTCCGTAGAGGAGATCATCGAAGAGCTGGAAGAGGAGGAAGACTCCGAAGACCCGGATTCCGAAGAGTGATCACTAAGGAGGCTTAGTTTTTGCATGCGAACAATACATGTGGATGAAGTTACCCGTGCGGTAAAGGAAATGTGCATTTCCGTAAACTATGAACTCTCACCGGATATGTGTGAGAAGATCAATGAGGCAGCGGCAGCGGAGGAATCCCCGCAGGGACAGGAAATTTTGTCCCGGCTGCAGGAAAATCTGGTGATTGCGAAGGAAGACAGGATCCCGATCTGTCAGGATACCGGAATGGCGGTCGTTTTTATGGAGATCGGACAGGACGTCCACTTCGAAGGCGGAAACCTGGAAGACGCGATCAACAAAGGTGTGCACGAGGGCTATGTGGATGGTTATCTGCGTAAGTCTGTAGTCGGCGATCCGATCCTCCGTGAAAATACAAAGGATAATACGCCTGCTGTGATCTATTACAATATCGTCCCCGGGGATGGTGTGAAGATCACGATTACGACGAAAGGCTTCGGCAGTGAAAATATGAGCAGAGTATTTATGCTCAAACCGGCGCAGGGAATCGAGGGCGTCAAGGATGCCATTCTTACGACCGTAAAAGAAGCAGGTCCCAATGCCTGTCCGCCGTTCGTTATCGGTGTAGGCATCGGCGGTACCTTTGAAAAGGCTGCCCTGATGTCCAAGCAGGCTCTGACCAGACCTGCGGGCTCGCACTCCGACACACCCTGGGTAAAGGAACTCGAGGAAGAAATGCTTGAGAAGATCAATAATCTGGGAATCGGACCAGGCGGGCTCGGCGGCCGCGTGACAGCGCTTGCCATCAATATCAATACCTATGCTACCCATATTGCCGGTCTGCCGCTGGCAGTCAATATGTGCTGCCATGTCGATCGTCACATTGTGAGAGAACTGTAAGGAGGTAAAGAATATGAGCAGACAGATTCAGGTACCTCTTTCCGCAGAAGACGCGCGCTCTCTCAAGGCGGGAGAAGCCGTAACGCTGACTGGTGTGATCTATACGGCAAGAGACGCCGCGCACAAGCGCATGCAGGAGACACTTGATAAGGGAGAAAAACTTCCCATCGACATCGAGGGGAATATTATCTACTATATGGGACCGTCCCCGGCGAGAGAAGGCCGTCCGATCGGATCGGCCGGACCGACGACATCGGGACGAATGGACAAGTATACACCGGAGCTTCTGGACCTTGGACTTCGCGGCATGATCGGAAAAGGAAGAAGAACGCCGGAGGTGCAGGAAGCGATCGTTCGCAACGGCGCGGTCTACTTCGCAGCGATCGGAGGAGCGGGAGCACTCCTTTCCAAGAGAATTTTATCCTCCGAAGTTGTCGCGTATGAAGATCTGGGCACGGAGGCGATCCGTCGTCTCAAAGTACAGGATTTCCCAGTTATTGTGGCCATCGACACGGAAGGACACAACATCTATGAAACGGCGGCAAAGGAGTACAGCCGATAAGCCGCAAAGCCAGTAACGGCGCGCAATTGCCGATATTTGTATTGTAAAATCTGTGCATAAAAACCGTTGACAAACGTCAGCGGTTTTTATATAATCAATCATGCGTCATATCAAACGGACGTTTTACAACCGAACATTCTTGGTCGGGCTTTGGAGAAGTACTCAAGAGGCCGAAGAGGCGCCCCTGCTA
>JAXJTA010000172.1:0-4805 GCA_036309825.1 Eubacterium sp.
CAATTCGGAGTTTGAGCCTGAATCTGAGCCAGAGCCGGAGGCAGGACCGGGGAAACGAAAAGTCATCATCAGCTGCAGCGGCGGCGATGTAATGAGTCCTACCGGCGGCAGGCTGATCCCGCAGGAGGAGATCGGAGATCCGATACTCCGAAAGCCGGGAGTTATCGGCAAGGGTGTCGGAATCGTACCGGATGACGCGCTCATTGTTGCGCCGTTCGACGGTATGATAAAATCGGTTTCCGATTACGGACATGCCATCGTCGTTGTCAACAATAACGGTATGGAGGTTTTGATTCATATCGGTGTCGACACGTATGGGATGAATGAGGCATTTTCAAAGTTTGTGAAATCCGGGGAGCCTGTCCATGAAGGCCAGGCGCTGGTGCGATACAACGCAAAGCGGATCCGCGGACGGCTGCACGAAGATACCGTCATCGTTCTCGTGACAAATCCCGAGAAATTCACGGACCTCAGGTGCTTTAACGATGGCATTGCGATGTCGTCGGAAGACCGTGAACCGGAGAGGCTGGTACCGGATGATATTGTGGAGGCGAAAGCGGCGAACGATGCAGAAACTGAAGAAACTGCGAGCGCTCCTGTATCCGCAAAGGTAGAGGCGGAGCGGAACGCATCGGTTTCGCAGATCCCTGAACAGGAAAGCGCACAGGAACGTCTGGACAGACTCCGCCGCCAGAAGGAAGCACTCGAAGCCAGTATCCGTGAAGAAGAGACCCGCCTGGAAGAACAGCGAAAGGCGGAGGAAGAGGAGCACCGCAAAGCGGAAGAAGAGGAAGCACGCCGAAAGGCGGAGGAAGAGACGCAGCGCGAGATCGAACCGCAGACAGAGCCGGAGCGTGAGCCCGAACCGCAGCCGGAACCGGAGCGTGAGCCCGGCGAGAAAGCGGATGTGAATGTGCTCATGCTTGGTCATGAGGGTCACGGCAAGACGACCGCACTGGCATGGATCACAGAGGTTGGTGCCGATAGAGGATACCAGGTGCAGAAGGTCTCTGCAAGCGCGATCGATGCGGCAGCGAGATACCATAAAGGTCAGTGGTACAAATATTCCAAGGTGGATCTCGAGACGGATGGGCGTCGTTACCATTTCTATGACTGCCCGACGAACGAAGATCTGAAGAGCTTGATGATCGCCGGTGATATACATATGGATGCGGCTATTCTGGCGGTCAGCGGCACGGAAGGACCTCTGGAACAGACCGGGGAGCAGATAGCCCTTGCCGCATCGTCGGGAATCCCTTATGTTTTCGGTTACCTCTCGAAATGTGACAATGTCGACGATAACAATTTGCTGGAACTCGAGGAGATGGAAATCAGAGATCTGCTCTCCCGGTACGGTTATCCGGGAGAAGATGCTCCGATTACGCGTTCCTATTGCTATTATCAGAGGTCGTGGAATACATACGATCCGAAATTTGAGAATAACGTCGTCCGGGTTTCGCAGTTGACAGGAGAGGAAGACTATTACCTGGTCGAGACAAAGGATTGCATATTCGGATTGTTAACGACTCTGGACGAGTGGATCCCGACACCTAAGGATATCAAAGAGATGCCGTTCCTTTTCTCTATCGACGAAGCTTTTAGAATAGAAGGACGGGGCGTTTGTGTGACCGGAAAGGTGGAACGCGGTGTCGGTGCGCAGGGTGACTTTGTGGAAATCCTGGGGATGGGGATACCTCCGATAACAACGAAGATACTGGGCGCGGAGATGACGCGTGAGCTGGTCGGTGAAGTAAAGCCGGGAGATAACTGCGGTCTGCTTCTGCGGTTGAGCAGCAGTTACATGAGACGCGGAATGGTTGTTGCATCGTCCGGATCTATCAGCGACCACACGAAGTTCGAGGCGAAAATCTATTTCCTCGAAAAGGAAGCAGGATCCGCTGAACCTTTTATTGATCTGTGGGATTATGGTTTCCATTTCCGCAACTGTGATGTCAGCGGTAAAATTAAATTCCCGGATGATACGCAGTTCTGTATGCCGGGCGAATTCGTAACAATCAGCGCCGAGCTGCACGTTCCGGTACCGATGGAAGAAGGACAGTCATTCCGGCTTCAGTACAAGGACAGCACGGTTGGCATTGGCAAAGTGACAAAGTTAGTAAAAGAATGACATCTGATAAAAACTTAATGACCTCCGGATCGATCCGAAGGAAGATCCTCGCTTTTGCGATGCCCCTCTTTCTCGGAAATCTGTTTCAACAATTATACAAAGCGGCCGACTCTTTGATCGTCGGCCGCTTTGTCTTCCGTTACAGAATTCCTGGCGGCGTGCAGAACTTGATCATGTCATTGTCGAACGTGGTCTACCCGATCACCTGGACGCTGAGTTCGGCAACTTTTCTGCTGTTTTACAGAAAATACCGAAAGCAGTTGTGAATTCAGATGGAAAACAGACAATTTATCCTCTGAAAAATGTGGAATGGATACCGTACTGTAAGGTTGCACAAATTTCGCGACCAAATCTTGACTATTTCGTCCGATTTACATTTGACCTTCAAACTCCTAAAATGGATATACATGGAATCGATTACACGTAGACAGATTTCACAAATGAAGGGAGATATGTTATGGCACTGGATTATCGCAAATGTGCGCAGGAGATCGTTGATCACATCGGCGGTCGTGAGAATGTCGCACAGGCTGCACATTGTGCAACCAGACTTCGACTCGTTATCAAGGATAATGGTAAGGTAGACAAGGATTACCTCGATAACGTAGACGGCGTTAAAGGTATGTTTGAATCCAATGGACAGCTTCAGCTGATCATCGGAACCGGTACAGTAAACAAAGTATATGATGAGTTCCTGGATATCACGGGAATGGACGCAGCGACAAAGGACGATGTAAAGTCCGCAGCCGCAGCTAAGCAGCCGCTCTGGAAGAGACTGCTGAAGCCGATCGGCGATGTATTCGTACCGATTCTTCCGGCAATCGTAGCTTCCGGTCTGCTGATGGGTCTTGTAGAGGCACTGGCAAAAGCTGTTCCGGGCTTCGCGGGTTCCGACTGGTTTGCTTTCCTCGATACTATTTCCAACACCGCATTCGCTTTCCTGCCGGTTATCGTCGCTGTTTCCGCAGCCCGTGTATTCGGCGGAAATATCTTCCTCGGTGCCGTTATCGGTCTGCTGATGGTACATACCGCTTTCCTGAACGGATGGAATGTAGGTTCGGCTGACGCGATCAACGCGTTCTTCGGTGTCACGGACGGCGTGATCCCGAAATGGCATCTGCTCGGAGACTTCATTAGTATCCGAAGAGCCGGTTACCAGGGCCACGTCATCCCGGTAATTCTGGCCGTCTTCTTCATGAGTAAGCTGGAGAAGTGGCTGCACAAACATGTTCCGGAGATGATCGACCTCTTCGTAACACCGCTTGCTACCGTATTCTGCACCTCTCTTGTAACACTCTGGATCATTGGACCGATCTTCGCACAGCTTGAGACATGGGTACTCGAAGGTGCCAAGATCCTCGTTCACAACCCGGTAGGTGCTATGGCAATGGGCGCTGTATATCCGGTAACCGTAGTCATGGGTCTGCACCACATGTACAACGTAATTGAGGCCGGCATGCTTGCAAACGGTCTGAACACATGGATGCCGATCGCATCCGCAGCGAACTTTGCACAGTTCGGTGCCTGCCTTGCCATCGGTATCAAAGCAAGATCTGCAAAAACGAAATCCGTAGCCGTTCCGTCTGCTCTTTCCGCAGCGCTCGGCATTACAGAGCCGGCAATCTTCGGTGTTAACCTTCGTTTCCTGAGACCGTTCGTAGCCGGTATGATCGGTGGTGCTGTCGGCGCGATCTTCGGCGCGATCAGCGGTATCGGCGCTACAGCATACGGCGTAACCGGTATCCCGGGATACCTGACCATCAATAATCCGCTTATGTACACGATCCTGCTGGCAATCTCCGGCGGCATCGCATTTGTAATCACCTGGTTCATCTGGAAGGATGAGACCAAAGCAGCACAGCCGGCAGACGCAAAAGCGGCAGCACCTGCTGCAGCAGCAGAAGGCGGCGCATCCGCAGCAGCGAACGTTCCGCTCGGCCTTGGCGATGTCATCATCAGATGCTCCGCAGGCGAGATCGTTAAACCGCTGAATGGTGAAGTTATTCCGTACACCAAGATCGCAGATCCGACCTTCGCATCCGGTGCTCTCGGACAGGGTGTCGGCATCGAGCCGGACGGCGACATCGTATATGCACCTATGGATGGTGAGATTACGACCGTTGCAGGAACCAAGCATGCGGTAGGTATCTCCGGCGCAGGCGACATGGAACTCCTGATCCACGTTGGTATCGATACGGTTGCTATGGATGGCGACGGATTTGAGACCTACGTTCAGGAAGGCGACATGGTCAAGGTAGGCCAGCCGCTTCTGAAGTTCAACCGTGAGAAGATCAAAGCTGCCGGTCATCCGGAGACAGTCGTTGTCCTTCTGACAAACAGCGATGATTATGATGAAGTCGCATACGGCAAGAAACTGAATCAGTAATCACACGGCCGACGGGGATTTCCCCAAAGAAATGTGATGCGTAATAAGAAAGCCGCCCGCAGGATCGGATCCTGCGGGCGGCTTTCTGTGCGTGGCTGCGTCAGAACACCGGGACTGTGTGCGGCCCAGCGTGCGTGGCTGCATCAGAACACCGGGACTTTCAGCGGCGCAGCGTGCGTGGCTGTGCGCACGCCCGATCCGTCTTACTCCCTCTCGCTGACAAGAGACTCACGGATGTGTTTGAAGAGAACGACTTCCCCCTCGTGAAAGGCTTCGATGTCGTAGGAAGGC
>JAXJTA010000173.1:0-3892 GCA_036309825.1 Eubacterium sp.
GATCGTTATCGGTCCTAGATCGGCACTTTTCGTTCCCTTCCCCGATCCGGGGCTGATTATTATCGATGAGGAACAGGAGCCGTCCTACCGGAACGAGAATGCCCCGCGTTACGATACGAGAGAGGCCGCCGTTTATCGCGCGTCGCTGGAGAATGCGCATGTAGTCTTCGGCAGCGCGACGCCTTCGCTGGATACCTACTATCGGGCGGAAAAGGGTGAGTACGCGCTGTTCCGGCTGGACAACCGGTACGGCAGCGCGGAGCTTCCGGAGGTCTCAATCGTAGATATGCGGGAGGAACTGAAGGCCGGCAACCGCTCGATCCTCAGCATCAGACTGCAGGAGAAAATTGCCGACCGGCTCGCGAAAAAAGAACAGGTGATGCTTTTCCTGAACAGGCGCGGCTATTCCGGTGTGCAGACCTGTCGTTCCTGCGGTCACGTGATCAAATGCCCGCACTGCGACATCTCGCTGACGCTCCACACGAACGGCAGGATGATCTGCCATTTCTGCGGATATGAAACGCCGGCAGTCAAGGCCTGTCCGTCCTGCGGCTCGCATTTTATTTCCGGCTTCAGCTACGGCACGGAGAAGGTCGAAGCCGACCTGAACCGTCTCTTTCCCGAGGCGCGCGTCATCCGCATGGACAAGGATACCACCAGAGAAAAGGAAAGCTACGGAAAGCTGTTGAAAAACGTTGCGGACCGGAAGGCGGATATCCTTCTGGGAACGCAGATGATCGTAAAGGGACATGATTTCCCGGGCATCACCCTTGTCGGTGTGCTGGCAGCGGATCTGTCGCTTCATGCCAGCGATTACCGTGCCGAGGAGAGAACCTACCAGCTGCTGGTACAGGCAGTCGGAAGATCGGGGCGAGGCGACGGAAGAGGAGAGGCGATCATCCAGACCTACAATCCCGAAAGTGAATGTATCAGAGACGCGGTCAGTCAGTCCTACAACACCTTCTATGAACGGGAAATTCTGGCAAGAGAGATGCTGGATACACCGCCGGCCGGCAATCTGCTCGCGATCCACGGATCCGCAAGGGACCCGGAGCGGCTCGACCGGGCAATGCAGGCAGTGCACAGTTTTTTGCTTCGCTATGAGCCGAAAAAGCAGTTCATCGGTCCGGCTCCGGAGCCGGTCTCGCGAAAAAAGGATATGTACCTGTCCGTGCTATATGTACGGCAGGCCGATCTGCAGCGCCTCGTCTGGCTGCGGCGGATGACAGACAAGTTCATATCCATGAACGAGGGGTTCCGGAATGTGAGCTTCCAGTACGATGTGAACGCCTGAAACCGCTCAATATGACCGCATACTGCGAAGTTTCAATCAAAATTCAAGGAATAATGCTACAATCGGGATTGAACCTTGTAGCAGGCAGATGACAGGCAAACAGCAGACAGAGAGCTGATATCAAACAGATAGATAACAGATAAGGAGAACAGACAGATGGCAATCAGAAAAATAAGAGTAGACGGTGATGAGGTTCTGGAGAAGGTCTGCAGACCGATCGAGCATGTAACACCGAGGATCCGTATTCTTGCAAAGGATATGCTCGAGACTATGTACGACGCGTACGGCGTGGGCCTTGCGGCACCGCAGGTCGGCATCCTGCGCAGAATGTGCGTGATCGATGTGACGGGAGAAAATCCCTACATCATGATCAATCCGGTGATCACAGAAACTTCCGGGGAGCAGACCGGCGATGAGGGCTGCCTTTCCATCCCGGGCAAGGTTGGAACCGTGACCCGTCCGGACCACGTAAAGGTCACCTACTATGACCTGGATATGAAGGAGCATGAACTGGAGGCGGAGGGACTTCTCGCCCGCGCCTGCTGCCATGAGATCGAGCACCTCGACGGCATCCTTTACAAGACACATGTAAACGGACCGCTTCGCAATGTGAGCGATTCGGTCGGCGAATTCGAAGAGATCGATGAAGAGTAATCGTTAGCCGTAAAAAACGGAAGCTGTACACAGTAGATCAGGCACGAGTAAAGAGGTGGAAAAATGCGCGTAGTTTTTATGGGAACACCGGACTTTGCGGTCGGCACGTTGCGGGCCATCGTCAAGGCAGGGCATGAGGTGACCGGCGTCATCACGCAGCCGGATAAACCGGTCGGACGCAAAATGGAATTGAAGCCGACAGCAGTAAAAGCGGCGGCACTGGAGCTGGGACTTCCGGTTTATCAGCCGGAGAAGGTCCGCGAGACTGCGTGCGTGGAGAAGATCCGCGAGATGGGCGCGGATGTGATCGTTGTAGCGGCTTTCGGTCAGATCATTCCGAAATCGATCCTTGAGATGCCGAAATACGGCTGCATGAATGTGCATGCGTCCCTGCTTCCGAAGTATCGTGGTGCGGCGCCGATCCAGTGGGCGATCCTTGACGGCGAGAAGGTGACCGGCGTTACGATCATGCAGATGAACGAAGGACTCGATACGGGCGATATGATCGCGACGGTCGAAGTGCCGATCCGCGATGATGAGACAGGCGGCAGCCTTTTCGACCGCCTGGCGGAATCGGGTGCCGATCTACTGGTGCAGACGCTTGCCAGAGCGGAAGCAGGCGATCTGCATCCTGTCCCGCAGCCGGCGGAGAGTACCACCGCCTACGCCCGGATGATAAGGAAAAACGACGGCCTGATCGACTGGACGAAGGATGCCGCGTACATCGAGCGGCAGATCCGAGCCTTTGATCCGTGGCCGGCGGCCTTCACAAAGGAAGGATCGAAGACTCTGAAGATCTGGAAGGCAGACAAGAATGCGGATGCAGGCGGTGATGCAACTGCAGCGCCGGGAACCGTGCTCGGTTCGGATAAAAACGGAATTCGCGTGCAGACTGGTGATGGGATCCTTCGGATCACGGAGCTTCAGCTCGAGGGAAAGAAGCGGATGAAGGCCGCGGATTATCTGCGCGGCCGCGCGATCGAGGCCGGCGAGAAGCTGGGCTGACAGTCGGTTGCGGACGAGGCAATAACAGTGTGGAGATTGCGCTGCTTCCGAGGGCGCGGGGGCAATCGAGCATAAAGATTTACTGCGTACACGAAATCTGGGAAATTTCGAAACAAGACAGAAAAGCGGGCACATGCCCGGATAAGAGGTGACTGATATGTTATACAGAGGATATCCCATTTATTATGGCTTTGACTGGACCTATCTGCTCGTCATTGCGGCCTTTGTGCTGTCCATGATCGTGCAGGGCGCAATGCAGAGTACATTTCGCCGTTACAGCTCCGTTCGCAGTATGAGCGGTATGACCGGCGCGCAGATCGCGGAACGGATCCTTCAAAGCGAAGGCCTGTATTCCGTGCGCGTACAGCCGGTAGCAGGCAATCTGACAGACCACTATGATCCGTCAACGAAAACGGTCAACCTTTCACAGTCGGTCTATGGCAGCACATCGCTGGCAGCGCAGGGGGTTGCCGCTCATGAGTGCGGGCACGCGATTCAGGACGCGCAAAGCTACGCGCCGCTGCGCATCCGCTCTGCCCTTGTACCCGCAGCAAACTTCGGATCGAAATTTTCCTGGGTCCTTTTCATTATCGGCCTGCTTTTCTCCTTCAGCTGGCTGGTCAAGATCGGCATCCTCCTGTTCTGCCTGGCGCTTGCCTTTCAGCTCGTCACGCTGCCGGTCGAGTTCAATGCTTCTCACAGGGCGATGCAGAAGCTGGAATCGCTTCGCCTGATGTACAACGATGAACTCGGCGGCGCAAGGAAGGTTCTCACAGCGGCTGCCATGACGTACGTTGCAGCGGCCTGCGCGTCCCTTCTGTATCTGCTTCGTATGCTCATTCTGTCCGGAGGAAGAAGACGTGACTAATTCCGAGAAAAACAAATCTCACGCGGATAATGCCGGGAAACACGCAAAGCATTCGAATGGCCGTGCAAAGC
>JAXJTA010000174.1:0-5191 GCA_036309825.1 Eubacterium sp.
ACTGTTTCATGAGACTTTTTTTGCGTTTTCTCAGAATGCGATTTTTTCATCGTTTTTATCAAATATTTGCATACTGTTAGAGAAGGCAAAAAGCCCGACCCCGAAAACCGATTTCGTTCCTCCCGCAGGAAGGAGTGGGAGCGGAGAAACCTGCAAAAGTAGACGGAAAGAGTGCATACTTCGTTGTAAAAATACTGAAAACAAAGTAAAATTTAATGGAGGGTTTTTACAGAGACAACGGATGGAGGGGGCACTATGAAACTGAATTACAAGAGAACGATCTGCGTGGGCTTTGCGTTTTTCCTGATCTGCGCGTTCTGGCAGGCGTATGACAACACGATCCCGCTGATCCTTACGAACAAGTTCGGCATGTCGCAGACATGGTCGGGACTGATCATGGCACTGGACAACGTGTTGGCACTCTTTATGCTGCCGCTTTTCGGAACGATCTCCGATAAGAGCAAGAGCAGATTCGGACGCCGGACACCGTTCATCGTTCGCGGAACGATCATCGCGATCGCGGCGTTTATCGCACTTTCCTTTATTGAATCGACGCAGCTTACGAACCTTGCCGCCGTCACGAAGATTGATGACAAGGCTGCGCTTGAGACACTTTACGATGCGGAGAGTGACAAGGAATTACTCGGCCCGGATGGGGAGAAGTTCGTCCTTTCCGATACGTTTACCCGTGAGGAGTTCAGCGCGATCGAAAGCCGGATCACGACCGATTCCGGCAAGGAAAAAACAAATCCCGACTACACGGAGTATGTTGTGCCGGCGCGGCAGGAATATGCATGGCAGAAGACGGCAGAGTCACCGCAGACGCTGATCTTCTTTATTATTCTGCTGCTGGTCGTACTCGTATCGATGGCGACGTTCCGCTCGCCGGCGGTTGCGCTGATGCCCGATGTGACGATGAAGCCGCTCCGCTCGAAGGCGAATGCCGTTATCAATCTGATGGGATCCGCGGGAGCCATTCTCGTACTCGCTCTGGGCATGGTTTTTGCCACCAGCGCGGTGCAAAATTCGATGATGAGTTACACGAAGTATTTCACCGTGATCGCCCTGATCATGCTCGGCGCGCTTGTGATCTTCATGCTTACGGTCAGAGAGCCGCGCTTTGTGAAGGAGATGCATGAGGACAGCGTGAAATACGGCATCGAGACAGAGGCGGAGCAGGCGGATAATGTGAGACGCGGCCTATCGGCGGCGGAGAAGAAGTCGCTCTTCTTTATTCTCAGCGCGATCGTTCTCTGGTTTTTCGGTTACAATGCGGTCACCTCGAAGTATTCGGTGTACGCATCCAATATCCTGCATAAGGATTACAATCTGACACTGATCATCGCGCAGCTCGCGGCGATCATCTCGTACCTTCCGGTCGGTATCATTGCATCGAAGGTCGGACGGAAAAAAACGATCCTTGCCGGTGTGACAATGCTGGCGGTAGCCTTCGGCGTGGCCGGCTTCATGCGGGACGACAGCCCGACGATTCTGATGAACTGCATGTTCGCTCTGGCCGGTATCGCATGGGCTACGATCAATGTCAACTCGTTCCCGATGGTCGTGGAGATGTGTTCGGACGCGGATGTCGGCAGGTACACGGGCTTCTATTACACGGCATCGATGGCCGCCCAGATCGTTACCCCGATCTTCTCCGGCTTCCTGATGGACCGCATGGGCATGAAGGTGCTTTTCCCGTACGCGTTTATTTTCGTCGCGCTGGCGTTCGCAGCGATGCTTTTTGTGAAACACGGCGATTCCAAGCCGGAAGCCAAGAAAGGACTGGAAGCTCTGGACGAATGAGGAAAATAACATACACACTGTGAAATTTGGTAGGCCGACGCAGCATCCGCTATCATGGAAGGACGGAGTAAGCGTAGGAGCCGGCATCGATAATAGGGAGGCATAAGGGGAGTATGGTTATGACAACAGGGAAACGACATGGATTACGGAACAAAGTAATTGCGGTCGTACTGGTACTGTTCGCGGCGTTGTTTTTTGTACCGGTCACGGCATTTGCGGAAGGACCGACGGAGATCACGGTATCGAACTACGATGAACTGGCGGATGCGGCGAGGACGATCAAGGCAGCGCCCGGTGACTATACCGTGAGACTGACGAATGACATCGCGATCAGGGGAATCCGGTTTGAGGGATCGGGCAATGTGACGATCGAAGGAGACGGACATTCCCTGTATTACGCGGATGATGTTTCGGGAAGTCAGGCCGTAGCGCTCATGACAGCGGCAGGCGGGGTCAATCTAACATTGTCTGGTGTTACCGTGGATGGAAAAGAAGTGGCGACCAACATGCCGATGGTCAATGTGACAGGCGGATCGACACTCAATATCAATGACGGAACGATTCTGCAGAACGGATCCTCCTATGCGCATTGCGGCGGCGTCTGGCTTGAGCGAGGCTCCACTGTCAATATGAACGGTGGTACGATCAGCAACTGCAAATACGTAGCGAATAACGGGTCTTACTGGTATTACTATCCGGGCGGCGTGTATGTTGGAGTTGGATATGTACGGCGGTACGATCACCGGATGTACCGGCTCGTTCGGCGGCGGCGTGGGAACTCTATGGAGTGATTACGGCGGTGCGGGAACGATCAATATTCAGGGCGGTTCCCTCACGGGCAATATGGCCAGATATTTCGGCGGAGCGGTATGCTCCTGGGCATCATCGAGCGCGACGATCAATAACGCCGAGATCACCGGAAACTCTGCCGGTTACTTCGGAGGCGGCGTTGCGACCTTCTGGTCGAACATGAAGATGGCTGACGTTTCTGTGAGCGGAAACTCTGCGAAGTATGCCGGCGGCGGTGTCTATCTGCCGGGGACCTACAGCGGTTCCGCAATTACGAATACCTTTGTTCTGTCAGGCGCGCCGCTTATTGAGGGAAACTCGACAGAGGCGGCAGGAGGCGATGATAACCTGTATCTCGGTGAGCCGGATCAGTCCCCGCACTTTGTTTTTGACTGCGGCGGGCTGACAGACGGAGCAAGGGTCGGAATCACCGAATGCGATCCGACGACAACGGCAGCCTACACGAACGGTTACACGGCAAACAACCCGGGCGTTCATCCATCGGCATATTTCACCAGCGATGATCCGGAGTATATCATTGATTATATCAATAACGACACTGAGGCACGGCTGGCAAAATTCAAGACCATTACCTTTAAGGTTGTGAATGGCACTTGGGCGGACGGCTCGGCAGACGATCTGGCGGTACAGATTCCGCTTTGGGAGGATGCCGGCACACTTCCGGCTGATAAAGTGCCGAATGCGATGGTGCCGGATCAGGGCTTTGCGGACGGCGCATGGGATACGGAACCGAATACAACGGAAGGCGGAATCACGGATGATGTGACCTATACCTACACATTTACTCCTGCAAAATATACGGTGACTTATAATCCGAATGGTGCGGAGGGCAGCGTGACCGATCCGAACAGCTATGAGGCCGGCAGCACTGTAACGGTTCTGTCGGATAAGGACGGAGAGGGTATCACGAGGGACGGTTATACCTTCCGCGGCTGGGCTGCTTCTCAGGAAAATGCCGATGCGGGAACAGTTGATTACGCGCCGGGGAGCACCTTTGCGATCAGCGCTGATACCGAGTTGTTCGCTGTATGGGAAGAGGATGTGCAGCCTGTCGAGATCCCGGACGGCACACTGACCGTGAGCAATAAGGTCACAAACGGCGGTGACGCGAACAAAGAATTCCGGTACACCTTCACCTTCAGCGGTGATGGCGCGTACAGTTATTCGGGAAGTAAGAGCGGAACGGTAAAAAGCGGCGATCCGATCACCTTAAAGAGCGGTGAGAGCATTACGATCACGCTGAAGGAAGGCATGACCTATAAGGCCGTGCAGACAGAGGAGACCGACTATACGGCAGATCCGGGAACACTGACCTTCGAAGGCACGATCGAAGGAGACAAAGATTCCAAAGCGGCGTATACCAATGAGTATAAGGGAAAGAAGCCGTCGGACACCGGGAAAAAGGATAAAGGCTCGACGGATAAAGGAACAAAAAAGAGCGCGGCGAAGAAGGCAATCTACAGTAACCCCGTAACCGGAGATCAGACGATGATCAAGTTCTGGGGCTTTCTTACCGGCATCGCGATCGTAGTGCTTGTCTGCATCCTGATCGTCGGAAAGAAAAAGAAGAAATAAAGAGAAGAAATAATCAGTGAATAGCAGCAGGAAGATCGACGGACGGTCTTCCTGCTGTTTTTATATGGGAAGCGCTCACCTTTTTATATGGGAAGACATGTGTAAATTTGTCGGAAATTAATATGGAAATTCATGCGGAAGTAAATCTCGAAAAATGATAAAAATAATTAGCACTCACCTATTGACAGTGCTAACAACGAGTGATATAGTTACGATTGTAAGGCGAGGTAGACATAAAACTATGTAAACGAAGCCAAAGAAAGAGAAATGTTTTTCCAACACCGGAAGGGGGTGCAGGTATGAATATTACGAAGTTTACACAGAAATCCCAGGAAGCGATCCAGCAGCTGGAGAAGACCGCGTATGATTTCGGCAATCAGGAGATCGAACAGGATCATCTGATGTATGTTCTGATGAATCAGGAGAACAGCCTTATCGCGCAGCTGATCGAGAAGATGGGCATTCAGAAGGAAATGTTTCTGAATGAATTGACGAATAAACTGAATCAGAGAGTCAAGGTACAGGGCGGCCAGCCGTATGTCGGACAGTATCTGAATAAGGTGCTGACCTACGCGGAGGACGAAGCGAAGGCGATGGGCGATGAGTACGTGTCCGTCGAGCATCTGGTCCTTGCGATGCTGAAGAATCCGAACCGCGAAATGAAGGAGATCTTCCGCACCTTCGGGATCACCAGGGAGAAATTCCTGCAGGCGCTGAGCACGATCCGCGGCAACCAGAGAGTGACGACCGACAACCCGGAGGCGACCTACGACGCGCTCGGCAAATACGGCCAGGATCTGGTGGAGAAGGCGAGAAGCCAGAAGATGGATCCGGTCATCGGCCGTGACGAGGAGATCCGCAATGTGATCCGCATTTTGTCCCGGAAGACCAAAAACAACCCTGTCCTCATCGGCGAACCCGGTGTTGGCAAGACCGCCATTGCGGAAGGCCTGGCTCAGAGAATCGTCAACAAGGACGTTCCCAAATCCCTGCTGGACAAAAG
>JAXJTA010000175.1:0-2790 GCA_036309825.1 Eubacterium sp.
ATCTCACAGAACAGATCCGCCTGGCTAACAGTCAGCGGTTTGGAAGACACACAGAAAAGATGAGTCAGCCTGCCGGACAGATTTCTTTTGATGAGAACGGAAACCTGTACTTTAATGAACCGGAAGCTCTTGTTGATCAGTGTCCTGAACCAGTCGAGCCGACAATCGAGACTGTCATTAAAAAGCGTACTTCACGTCCAAAGGGAAAACGCGAGGAAGATCTGAAGGATATCCCGGTAGACGTACTTCCTACAAGGGACGTTTCCGAAGAAGATCGGATCCGCATGTTCGGTTCTCTAGATAACTGCAGACGTATGGATGATGACGTTTATAGACGATTGGTTTATATACCTGCAGGTTGGAAAGTTGAGGAAGTACATGTGGCTGTATACCGTAGTACCAAAGGAGAGCCAAAGTTTGTAAAGGGCGAAACACCGTCCTATCTTCTGCGCGGCAGTCTTGTTAGTTCGTCTCTGGAAGCGGCCATCATTAACGGAAAATACGTCAATGCCCTGCCTTATCGTCGCATGGAGAAAGACTTCCAGATGAATGGTGTTCATATCTCGGAGCAAAACATGGCAAGCTGGACTGTAAAGTGTGCTGAACGGTATTTATCCCGTATGTATAACTACCTGCATGATCTTCTGATCACTTATCATGTACTTCAGGCAGATGAAACTGTAGTTGAAGTATCAAAGGACGGAAGAAAGGCCGGCACTAAGAGCTACATGTGGGTCTATCGTACCGGGCAAGGGTATGTGGACAGGCCGATTGTCCTGTATGAGTACCAGAAGACCCGGAATAGCGAGCATCCATTAAACTTCCTGAAAGGGTTTGATGGGTACCTAGTGTGTGACGGGTTCTCCGGTTACAAGACACTGAACCGGAAAGCTCCACGAATACACATCGCCGAATGCTGGGCTCATGCCAGACGCAAGTTTACCGATGCAGTCAAAGCATCGAAGGCGCCATCGCCATCAAATGTGGCAAGCCAGGCAATACAACTGATTGGTGCAATCTACCACGCGGACAACCAATTAAAAGATCTGTCTGCGGAACAAAGGCAGCGTGAACGACAGAGGAAAGTAAAACCTCTTGTTGACGCCTTCTTTTCGTGGCTTCATAAGATGGACGATGATCCCGATCTGCTTCTAAGTGATTACACGCAGAAAGGAATAAACTATTGTTTCAACCAGGAACAGTATCTTCGGACCTTCCTTGAGGATGGTGATGTTCCGATGGATAACAATCGAACAGAAGGAACCATTCGGCCGTTCACCATCGGACGACGCAATTGGATGATGATTGATACACTTTCCGGAGCCAGCGCAAGCGCTGTTATTTACAGTCTTGTAGAATCAGCAAAAGCGAGCGGCTTGAATACGTATTATTACTTTGATTATCTGTTATCAGAACTTCCTAAGCAAAAGGAGTTCACTGGCGAAGAAGAGGAGCTCGAAACTATGGAACGATTGGCTCCCTGGTCGAAAACGCTTCCTGAAAAATGCTACAAGCGGGGCCGTTGAAAAACGGCTCTTTTTCTTTTGCGGGACATTCACTATTTACCATTTACTTTTTTACCGTGCAGTGCATCAAATACAATGTAATTTGGTATTCCCGATGCATCCGAATTCAAGCATGAATTCCGGTGAATCGGAAATTGATGATCCAAATCGTTTCGATGCATTGAAGTGGAATTCCTAAATTCCAGGTGAATCGGAAATTGATGAGGCAAATCGTTTCGATGCATTGAAGTGGAATAATCAAATGAAATCAGCATCGGAATCGAGTCATAAACCGGATTTCGATGAAAGGCATTGAATAAAGCATGAAAAATAGCATCGAGATCCGACCTCTAAGCATACTTCGATGCCATGCCGAGCACAGCCCAAAAGTATAAGCATACTTCTATGCCATACCGAGATCTGACGGGAGTGCACAGAAAAGCAAATAAAAAATGCTACTAGTCAGCTACTTCTTCCTGATTCTCTTCACGGCAAGCCATACGATCCCGGCCGCTGCCAGAGCGACGATCACCCAGCCCCAGACAGGCGTTTTCCGGATGTTAAAGCATCTTACGTTGACCCACATCTGATTGATGATCTTGTTCTGCTCCGGCGTGAAATAGATCATAATACTCGATCTCCGGATCGTCTCCGTACTCGGATATTGTGCGGCTAGCTGCCTGTGCACCTGCTCCTCCGGTGCTGTCAGAACGAAATCTCCTGTTCCGTCTTCGGAGAAGAAATAGTTCACATCATAATCAACAACATCTTCTTCATCCTCTTCCGCACCGTAATTCCAGTCCAGATATTCAAAGATCCTGGAGTCGTCTCCGCCTGAGATAACCGAGGTATATCCGATATAGTACATATTGCGTATCGCATTGTCGGGTCTGGATACGAAGTTAATAAACGCTTCCGCTGCCTGCTGTTTTTTCTCATCGTTACCGATGCCGCGCTTCAGCATCACCCAGCCGTCGAAATAGATATTGGTGCTCTCTTTCGGAACCGCGAAATCCAGCTGAAAGTCATCTTCATCCGCCTGATCCATCGTATAGACCGCATCCCCGGACCACTGATAGTTGGCAAGAACCTTGCCGGTGATCATATCTGCTTTACCGGAGTCCGTCTCGAAGGAATACACATTATCCTTGACATTCTGCAAATAATCCTGTACCTGCCCGATCATCTCCGGCGAGGTATCATTCATTTCGTCTTCGAGGTTCTGCGCGTAATTCGGATCATTCAGAAAGCTTTCAGAGGTGAGCATTTCCGACTTCAGCGCGCC
>JAXJTA010000176.1:0-2841 GCA_036309825.1 Eubacterium sp.
GAATTCCTTACCAGCGAAAACATCATGGATATCATCAAGGATTACGATTTTATCCTGGACGGAACAGATAACTTCCCGGCGAAGTTTCTGATCAATGATGCCTGTGTTATGGCAGGAAAGCCGTTCTCCCACGCGGGAATCATCCGCTTCAAGGGACAGCTGATGACCGTTATTCCCCACGAGGGTCCGTGCTACCGCTGCGTATTCAAGACCATGCCGCCGAAGGATGCTGTTCCGACCTGCAAGCAGGCCGGCGTTATCGGCGCGATGGGCGGAATTATCGGCTCTCTGCAGGCACTCGAGGCAGTGAAATATCTCACAGGCGTCGGTGATCTGCTTGTTGGAAAGCTTCTGACCTTTGACGGGCTGAAGATGCAGTTCCACACGATCAAACTTCCGCCGCGAGGTGACGGATGCGCGGTATGTTCCGATCATCCGGAGATCACCGAGCTTGTCGA
The DNA here is from genome assembly GCA_036309825.1 of Eubacterium sp. Taxonomy (GTDB): domain Bacteria; phylum Bacillota; class Clostridia; order Lachnospirales; family Lachnospiraceae; genus Bilifractor. The sequence continues at coordinate 459 of JAXJTA010000176.1, forward strand.
CTACGAGCAGCCGGCATGTGAGTGGCATCCGGGCCAGAACTGAGCCGGACGCGTGATTCCCGGCTGGAACGCAGCCGCGCAGGAACTCAGGTCTCTCGGTGAAGTGTATGAGACCAGATACGGTCTCACGACGCCGCAGAGAATCTACGGAACAGTGGAAGAAAATCGCGCCGGTCACGGCCCGTGTTATCTGAAGACCGAAGGGATCTCGAAAGAACAGGAAGAGGATCTGTATAAAGCTTATCTGAACATGGCTCCTTCCCAGACGCTGAAATGGATCGAGTCCGGAAAAGGTCCGTCGGAGTCCAATGTAGAAGTAGAAGGGACCGAGCCGTACATCGTCGGCGGTCATACGGCCAGCGGCTTCTGGGTCGATACCGGGCGGGCTACAACCATTACGGGACTCTTTGCGGCAGGAGATGTCGCGGGAGGAGCGCCGCAGAAATATGTTACCGGTGCCCTTGCGGAGGGTGAGATCGCCGCGGAATCGGCAGAAAAGTATCTGGACAGGATCGCAGATATTTCCGCGCCGGCAAAAGAGGCTGCGGAGGATCAGGAAAACCCGAAGAATCAGGAGAACCGGGCAGTACCCGGGGAAATCTTCTCCGCCTACGCGAAGCACTTCGCCGTACAGCCGGGCGTTCTGTCCGCGGAGCAGGTCGAAGAAGCGATGCAGAAGGTCATGGACGAGTATGCCGGCGGCATTCGCACCGATTACCGGTATAATGAGAGCCGCCTGAAACTGGCGGACGAAAAGATCGCCGAACTTCAGAAGCTTGTCGGTGATCTGCCGGCAGGAGATATGTTTGACCTGCTGCACATCTACGAAGTCAGAGAACGGCTCACGGTATGCCGCGTTTTGATCGCTCATCTGCTCGCCAGAAAAGAGACGCGCTGGCACACATTCGGTGAGAACGCCGATCATCCGGAGCAGTCGGAAGAGTGGAAGAAATATGTAAATTCCCGTTACAGAGACGGAAAGATCGAGATCCTTTTCCGGGAGATCGTGACAGGAGGCAGCTATGAGCATCAGAATTGATAAAAAACAATGCATTGGATGCGGGCGCTGCCTTGAGGCGTGTCCGGGCAATCTGATCGATCTGGATGCCGACAGAAAAGCATATATCCGCATTGCCGAAGACTGCTGGGGCTGCACCTCCTGCCTGAAGGAATGTCCGGTGTCGGCCATCAGCCTGTACCTCGGTGCCGATATCGGCGGCGCCGGTTCGACGATGAAGATCGAAAGAAACGGGGATATCTACAATTGGAAGATCCGTTTTTCCGACGGTACGGGAAAAACGATCTCCGTCAACCGCAAAAATGCGAATAAGTATTAATTCATAAATAAAGGAGAGATATCATGAGCAACTTATCCCATCTGGATGCGCTCGAAGCCGAAGCCATCTACATAATCCGCGAGGTTGCGGCAGAGTGCGAAAAGCCGGTCATGCTTTATTCGATCGGCAAAGACAGCTCCGTTATGCTGCATCTGGCTTTAAAAGCGTTCTACCCGGAGAAACCGCCGTTTCCGTTCCTGCATGTAAATACCACGTGGAAGTTTCATGAGATGATCGCGTTCCGTGACGCGCAGGCGAAAAAATACGGCCTGGAAATGCTGGAGTGGAAGAATGAAGAGGGAGTGAAGGCTGGGATCAACCCCTTTGATCATGGTTCCTCATATACCGATATCATGAAAACACAGGCTCTGAAGCAGGCGCTGACCTACTACGGCTTCACCGCGGCATTCGGCGGCGGCCGTCGTGACGAGGAGAAATCCCGCGCAAAGGAGAGGATCTTCTCCTTCCGCAATTCCGCGCAGGCGTGGGATCCGAAGAACCAGAGACCGGAGATGTGGAAACTTTACAACACCGAGATCAACAAAGGGGAGAGCATCCGTGTATTCCCGATCTCCAACTGGACGGAGAAGGATATCTGGCAGTACATTCAGAGAGAAAAAATCGATATCGTTCCGTTATACTTTGCGGCCGAGCGTCCGTGCATCAACTATGAAGGCAATCTGATCATGGTCGACGATAACAGGATCATCGACCATCTGAACCTGAAACCGGAAGATATCATGCACAAGAAGATCCGCTTCCGTACCCTGGGCTGCTATCCGCTGACAGGCGGAATCGAGTCGGAAGCAGCTACCCTGGATGACATCGTCGCAGAGACTCTGAGCGCGGTCGAGTCCGAGAGAACAAGCCGCGTCATTGATAAGGACGGCGGCGCGGGCAGCATGGAGAAACGTAAGAGAGAGGGGTACTTCTAAAATGAACGGATTACTGAAATTTATTACCTGCGGCAGCGTAGACGACGGAAAATCAACATTGATCGGTCATCTGCTGTATGACGCGAAGCTGATCTACGCGGACCAGAAGGA
>JAXJTA010000177.1:0-4942 GCA_036309825.1 Eubacterium sp.
GCAGCAGCCTCTTCCTTAGCTGCACCGCATCCTGCAAGCAGAGACGCTGCCATAGCAGATGTCAGAGCCAGAGATACAACTGTCTTGTTAAATTTCATTTCCTTTTCCTCCTTAAAATGAATGTGTTTATTTTAATGAGCCGGCCCTATCCCGATCTAAAAGCCGGTTCCAAAAAATAACAAGATAGCGAAATAATTCTATTAAGTTGTCATGTCTTTTGTTTTTTGTGTTATCCTGCACAAAAATATTGTTTTCTGTTGACATTTGCTATTATATATTCACCAATCAACATGCGTCAAATTTCAAGCATTTTCCCATCAAAACGTCAAATATTGGTCATAACGCAAATCACCGTCATCCCCTGATTGTTTGCTTTTACTAGTCCATGGTTTTTTTTTAGTGCATTTTGCTTGTTTTTGATGAGGAAATGTAAGTTTTTTTGAAAAAAAAAATTATTTTATGGTATGATAAGCTCGATCGTTCAGCAAAACGTACAATGTCTTTGTCAATAAAGCTGTTTTGCTCTGTAATGCCGACAAATGATATTCCGAATGCAATGAAAGGAAAAAAAATGGAAGAATATGTATTGAGCCAGCACATCATCGATGTAGTAAACAAGAAATCCGATGATAACCCGTTCACTTCTATCAACAAACTGATCTATCAGGAATTATATAAAGAGATCCTGGAGGGGAATATCCTCCCGGAGCATAAACTGGTCGAATCCAAGATCGCGAGTGCCCTGCAGATCTCCCGTTCTCCTGTAAAACTCGCCTTACAGGAACTGGAAGCCCGCGGGATTCTGGAAAAAGGGAAAGGAAGCTCCCTGCACGTGAAAAGAGTCACCTACAGTGAGTGTCTGAAGGTCTATGAGGCTCGTATGGCCCTTGAACCAAAAGTTGCTTATATTGCTGCCAGCCGCATTACGGATGAGGAATTGGATGAGCTTCGAAAACTCTGTGACACTTTCAAAACTGTCGACCGGTCGAAAGACCAGCGGTCATATACCAAAGCAGATACGGAATTTCATCAATCGATCCTGCGCTACTCAAAGAATCATTTCTTTATTGATATGTACAACGCACTTGAATTCCCGCTTGCCTGCTACCGTCATCAGCTGAATCAGTTTGCTTATGAAGATGTGTCCAGCTTCACGGGACTCAACATGGGCGCTTATCATCACACGGCAATCTACAATATGCTGAAGATGCGGGCTCCTCTTCTGGCTGAGGATGCTATGAGAAACGATATCCAGAGAATGTACGGAACGCTCTCCCGCCTGACCTGGTAAATCCTCGGATGCCCGATTTAAGATTCGCGCTTGATGCAAAAACGCGGTGCCTGCTTTCTTAACGAAGAAGCGCTTCACGCTGTGTTACGCTGAGTTCAGCCCTAAAAGAGATCCGGGTGCGGTTCGAAATGAACCGCACCCGGATCTCTTTTCTTATGTTTCATCCCAGTCATTGCTTGCGATCGTAAATTCCGCTCCCATCTCCGTTAATCTCCGGAAAAAGCGGCATTCGGTCGGATGTTTTTCGTAAGAAGACACGATACCGAAGGTCATCTTATCTGCAAAGGTACTGATGCAGAGAAAAGATTTCTTACATGCCATGAAACTGGCAAACTTGTCCACGTAGGGAACAAGATCCTCCGGCAGCGTCACCTGGCCCACGTTCGAAACCGATGTCGTTACGCCTCTGTTCATCATCCAGGCTATTCCCATAATGCCAAGATACTTTGCAAAGAGCGGAACGACCTTGATGGCGTAATTATGCTCCAGGGAAGCATAGGAGTTCATTGTCTTCGTTATTTTTTCAATGGAGAGCTGTTCCTCAAACCCCCGTTTCACAGCGGAAAGGATGCTCTCGAGCGTTCCGTCATAGAGATTTCCGTCATATGTGACTTGAATCGTCCCGTAGAAATTTCTCGCCGTCTGCGTCGGAAAAAACTTACGCAGATTGACCGGCACACTGACAACGACCGGCCGCTGATACTGCGAGCGATTCAGGCCTTTCAGGATCGACTCGATCCACACGGAAGTGATCAGCACGCCCAGTGTCACACCGTACCGGTGCGCGATCCCCAGTATTGTTTCCGTAGAGGCTGTACCCTCCACGAGATGTTCCCACAGATTCGGATCCTTCCGCATCCGCTGCTTCGCGGCAACGACCGGAAACATCTCTTTCACATAATTCCGTTTCCTGCGAAAATCCTTCCTGTAGTGTGCCGCAAACGCATCACGCAGTAGTTCCTCCTGTTCGATATTGAACTTATCAAGGAGAGAACGATTCAGATCATGCTTTCGCACCAGATACGATGTCACCAGCCATTCCAGGAAGAAAAAACCTCCCGTGCCGTCCGCAAGGACGTGGAACATCTCCAGGCTGATCCGCCTGCGGTAAACAACGACCCTGAATAATAAGTTTTTACGTCCGGGTACATATAAGGCAGTCAGCGCGTGCTGTGTTTCCTCCTGGACGATGCCCTCCGCGCCAAGTTCTTCCAGATAATACCAGAATGCGCCGCGGCGAAGGCTTGATGTCAGATAGGGCACCCTCCTCACCACTTCATTCAGAGAATCCTGAAGTACGGCACGATCGACCTCTTCCGTCAGTTCACAGACCAGGCGGAAAACACGTGTGTCCTCCATAAAAATAGAGGAAGGAATAATCTGCGCGGCGTTATCCAGACGATACCAGTTCTTTCTATTCATACCCTTACTTCGCTATGCAGTCTTTACTTCTCAAGGATCTCACAGAGTATATCGATGCATCTCTCCACACCGATCTTCCCCGTGTCGAGGCAGATATCAAAATTCTTCACATCGCCCATATCTCTTCCCGTATACTGCTTGTAATAATTTTCTCTGTTGGCATCATGCTTTGCGACCGCTTTCGCGATATCCTGGCCCTCGTTCTCCGCCAATTGGGCGGCACGCGCCCTGCGGTGTTCCTCATCCGCGTACAGAAAAATACGGAAGCACGGTACTTCGGCATTTGTCAGAATGTAGTCCGCGCAGCGGCCGACGATGATGCACGGCTTTTCGGCAAGCTCCAGAACGACTTCGGCCTGTGCCTTGAAGATGCCGTCAAAGGAACTGGTATAGACCGCCGCATTATTGAGGATCCTGTTCAGGATCCTGCTTGCGCGGCTCATCGCCTCACCTTCGCGGCTGATATCTTCTTCGGAATAGCCGCTCTTCTTCGCCGTTTCTTTCACGAAATCTTTGTCATAATACGGAATACCCAGGCGTTCGGAAAGTCCTGCGGCGATCGTACGCCCGCACGCCGCGTATTCGCGGCTGATCGTAATTACCGGATACATAAGTTCTTTTCCCATAAATTCCCCCTGAAAATATGCGTCAGGCAGTGCGCCTGCCGCTCTTTGATTTGATAAACTGCGCGACAATACAAAGGGCAACCAGACCCAATCCGGCAAGGTCTGTCACCAGACCCGGATAGATCAGCAGAAGTCCTCCGGCCGCAATAACAACACGGATCACCGGATTCATATCCGCGAAGCAATATCCCTCCAGTGCAGCCGAAACGCCGAAGATTCCGATCAGCGAGGTGACTGCGATCTGAATGATCTGCACCGGCGTCGTATCGATCAGCAGCATGGCAGGACTGAAGCAGAAGACATACGGAACAATGAATACCGCAATGGCAAGCTTCGACGCGTTAAATGCCGTCTTCATCGGATTACTCTTCGCAATTGCCGATCCCGCATAGGCAGCCAGCGCTACCGGCGGTGTGATATCCGCAACGATACCAAAATAGAATACGAAGAAATGTGCCGCTACGACCGGAACACCCATACGGATCAGAATCGGCGCTGTAGTCGCGGCCATGATGCAGTAGTTAGCCGTTGTCGGAACGCCCATACCGAGGACGATACAGCAAAGCATAGTCAGAACAAGGGCGATGATCAGGCGGTTTCCGGCAACGCCGACGATGGCATTGATCAGATCATTGGCCAGTCCCGTCATGGTGATCGTACCGGAAATAATACCGGCCACACCGCAGGCCGCGCCGACCGTGATCGTACTCTTGCCGCCCGCCTCCAGCGCATCGAGAATTTTGTGCGGCGTAATACGGTTTTCTTTATCAAAAAGGCTGACGACGATGGAAAGAACGATCGCCAGGGAAGCTGCCCTCTGCATTGTCATAAAGTTGCCGGATACCCAGACGACAAGCATGACCAGAGGAAGAAGCAGATAGATCTTCTTCATGAGTTTTCCGGCATGCGGAAGCTGTTCCTTCGGAATGCCGTGCAGATCCAGCTTCTTGGCTTCGAGGTGCACGGAGATGAAGATCCCCGTAAAGTAGAGAACTGCCGGAATAACAGCGCGGCCGATAATATCGGAATACGGCACGCCGACAAAGTCTGCCATCAGGAAAGCTGCCGCGCCCATGATCGGCGGCATGATCTGTCCGCCTGTGGAGGATGCAGCCTCGACGGCAGCCGCAAATTCCGGTTTGTATCCCGTTTTTTTCATCATCGGAATCGTTACGGAGCCGGTCGTTACGGTATTGCCTACCGAGGAGCCGGACACCATACCGCAAAGAGCCGACGAAATAACGGCAACCTTCGCAGGTCCGCCGGCAAAACGTCCCGCGACACAGTTTGCCAGATCAATGAAGAAGTTCGAGATGCCGGTCCGCTCCAGAAAAGCGCCGAAAATAATGAATACCACGATGAACTTCGAGCAGACGTTGACCGGCGTCGAGAAAATTCCTTCTTTTGTATAGAACAGATTACGCACCAGGTAACGGAGGCGTCCGAAGAATTCCGGATTGGTAAGGCCGTAGACCAGCGCGTAGACAACAAAGAAGCCGGCAACGATCAGGATCGGCAGGCCGACGCAGCGCCTTGTGATCTCCACAAGGGCCGCTACACCGATAATACCGATGATGATCTGATACCACGCAAAACGTGTGCC
>JAXJTA010000178.1:0-3378 GCA_036309825.1 Eubacterium sp.
ACATATAGCTGGAACGGCGTGTATCCTTGCCGATGACGATCGAAGCTTTCTTGTCACGGCCGTAATACCATCCCAGATATCTTCCGACTTTATATGCGTGCTCGGCTGTCAGAACGACGCCAGCCTCCCCGCGGAAGCCGTCTGTACCGAAATATTTACCCATGATTCATCCTCCAATAGGTTCTGATCTGTTCTGTCATAAAGAGACAGAGAAAAACATAGTCGACAGGTTGCACTAAAATGCCGCTCCCGCAGTTTTTTCCGCGGGCAGGCCGAAATTACAGATATTTCGGGTATACGCCCTTTTCCGTAAGCTCAAGAAACGCTTTCTTTACAGCATCCTTATCCTCCTGGTAGGTAACGCCAAACCAGGTCTCGGAAGTCTCAATAACACTGACCTTCGCGCGTCCCTCCTTCATCAGCTGATCGATGAAGATCGGAAGAAGAAACTCTCCCTTCAGATCGCCCTCCTTCTGTGATGACAGGAACTCCGTGAAGCCTTCCTCCAGAAGGCCGATGAACTCCGGCTGCAGGCCCCACATATTCATAGAAACCCGGGAATCCGGGCTGATCGGTGTCAGGGAATCCTCATCCTTAACGGCAGCGCCGTCGGCTGTTTTCACGATATTATGCGTCTCGTGAATGCCGATCAGCGTATTTTTCTCATCCATCTCGCAGACGCCTCTTGTCACGCCGCCGTTTTCGCTCAGGGTATTGCCGAGCCGGAAGCCCGCCATGCAGATCGGCATCGCCTCATCCTTACCGGAATGATCCGCCACGAGATACTCGTGGAGCTTCACAAACGGCTCCTTGCCATAATAGTCGTCGGCGTTGATGACAGCAAAGGGCTCCTTAATGATATCCCTGCAGACAAGGATCGCCTGCCCCGTGCCCCAGGGCTTCGTCCGTCCTTCCGGCTTCGAGAAGCCTTCCGGCAGATCATCAAGCTCCTGGAACGCATATTCCACGTGTGCCTTTTTCTCCATGCGGTTTCCGATCACTTCGCGGAAATCCTTCTCCAGATCCTTGCGGATAATAAAAACGATCTTGTTGAAGCCGGCTTCCAGCGCGTCATTGACCGAATAATCCATGATGATCTCCCCGCCCGGTCCGAGCGGTTCCAGCTGTTTGATACCTTTTCCGAAACGGCTTCCGATGCCCGCCGCCATGATCGCCAGTGTAGTTTCCTTCATTATCTATACCCCCTGTTCCATATTCGCGAGTTTCGCCGCCTGGTCAGCAGCTGTCAGTGCGTCGATCAACTCATCGAGATCGCCGTTCAGCACATCACCGATCCGGTGAAGCGTGATCTTGATCCTGTGATCGGTCACTCTGCCCTGTGGAAAGTTATATGTCCTGATCTTCTCGGAGCGATCCCCCGTTCCGATCTGGCTTCTTCTCAGATCCGCCTCCTCATCGTGCCGCTTCTGCTGCTCGAGATCGTATAATTTGGCGCGAAGAAGCGCCCATGCCTTCTCCTTGTTCTGGATCTGCGATTTCTCTGTCTGCGAATAAATGACGATACCGGTCGGATAGTGTGTCAGCCTGACCGCTGAGTCCGTCGTATTGACGCACTGCCCGCCGTTTCCCGACGCGCGCATGACATCGATCCGGTAGTCCTTCTCCGGGATATCGATCACGATCTCATCCGTGACCTCCGGCATGACAGCGACCGTGACCGTGGAGGTGTGGATCCTTCCGCCGCTCTCCGTCTCCGGCACGCGCTGTACGCGATGTACGCCGCTCTCGTATTTTAAACGGGAATAAGCGCCGCTGCCCTCGATCATGAACGTGCACTCTTTGAAGCCCCCGAGGCCGCTCTCACTGAGCGAGACCATCTCCGTCTTCCAGTTCCGGCTGTCCGCGTATTTGGAATACATGCGGTAGATCTCATAGGCAAAAAGGGCAGCCTCATCTCCGCCCGCGCCGGCACGGATCTCGACGATGACGTTTTTCTGATCGTTCGGATCCTTCGGAAGAAGCAGGATCTGCAGTTTCTTTTCCAGAACCTCCTTCTGCTTCTTTGCCTCGGAGAGTTCCTCCCGGAGCATCTCTTTCATATCGTCATCACTTTCCGAAGAAAGAAGCTCCAGACTGTCCTCGATCGTTTCGTTATTTTTCTTATAGGTACGGTAGGCATCAACCACGGGCTGAAGCTCTGCCTGTTCCTTCATCAATGCCTGGAAGCGGGCGGCATCCGAAGCGGCTCCCGGTTCACTGATTCGCATCAGGACCTCTTCGAGCCGGATCTCTACATCCTCCAGCTGTTCAAACATACTTTATCCTCCATCTCCCTTTTACCGGCTCCTTGCGGCTGTTCTCAGCTGCTCATGCGTCCGATCACGACACGGTCATTTCCCGCCAGATCCTTTACGATCTGCGTCTCGCTGTAGCCGAGGGAATCCATATAGGCGCAAAGTGCCGGCCCCTGGTCATAGCCGATCTCGGCGAGCAGATAACCGCCCCGGTTCAGATACTGTCTGGCCTCAAGAGCGATCTTTTTCTCAAAAAACAATCCGTCCTCACGGCCGTCAAGCGCCATCAGCGGCTCGTGATCCTTCACCTCCGGATCCAGCGTGGGAATAACACCGGTCGCGATATACGGCGGATTGGTCAGAATCATATCAAAGGTCCCGCCGACATTTTCAAAGAGGTCGGTCAGGATCCAGCCCGCCTTAACTCCCAGTCTGTCCGCATTTTCCTTCGCCACGGCAAGTGCCTCTTCCGATTTGTCCGCACCGACTCCGGTGATCGAGCGCTTCTTCAGAAGCGAAAGCAGAATGCAGCCGCTGCCCGTGCACATGTCAAGAATGCGCATACCGGGGTTGATCCGTTTTTCCGCTTCCTCCACAAGGATCTCCGTATCCTGGCGCGGGATCAGCACCGCCGGCGTGACCTTAAAGGAGTTCCCGTAGAACCATGCCTCACCCGTAATGTACTGAACGGGGACATGCGTGCCCCGTTTCTTCAGAAGCGCGAAATAATCCTCGGCATCCTTCTCATCCATCGGCTCATTCCGGTGCAGAAAATAATAGCTCCGCGTCAGGTTCGCCGCATATTCCAGCAGCATCCAGGCATCGGTCTTCGGATCGGGGATCCCCTTCTGTGTCAGGTACTCTTCCCCGAAATCCAGCCATGCCTTCAAAGACCTGCTTACGCTCGATTCACTTATCGGCATATCCGTTCTCCCTCAGGAATTCTTTCCAGTCAAAAACAGCTTCCACCGCGGCAATTGCCACTTCTGCCTCCGCAGCATCCGGTTCCCTGGTCGTCAGTTTCTGAAGCGCCATTCCCGGCTTGCTCAGAAGATTGATCAATGCGTTGTCATACCGCCCGGCCAGGCGGATGATCTCAAAGGAAAGCCCCGCAATCACGGGT
>JAXJTA010000179.1:0-5602 GCA_036309825.1 Eubacterium sp.
GAAGTTATCAGACGTAAAGTCGGCAAGACCGGTAAGAAATAATATAAGGAGAGTATGAGCTATGATTAAAAAGATTGATAGAGCACAGGTTCGTCAGAAAAAGCATAAAAGAATGCGTTTCCATTTAGCCGGAACTGCCGAGAGACCGCGTCTTACGGTTTTCCGTTCCAACAATAACATGTATGCGCAGATCATTGACGACACCACAGGCAAAACACTGGTTTCTGCTTCCACTCTTCAGAAAGATATCAAATCTGAGCTGGAGAAGACCGACAACGTAGAAGCAGCTGCTTACGTAGGAACCGTCATCGGTAAGAAGGCCGTTGAAGCCGGCATCACCGAGGTTGTTTTCGACAGAAGCGGTTATATCTACCACGGTAAAGTGCAGGCCCTGGCTGATGCAGCACGTGAAGCCGGACTGAATTTCTAAGAGGAAGGAGAAAGTAAATGAGACACGTAATTATTGATGCCAGCCAGCTTGAGCTGGAAGATAATGTTGTATCTATCAAGAGAGTCTCCAAGACTGTAAAAGGTGGTCGTACCTCCCGTTTCACTGCACTTGTAATCGTTGGTGATCATAACGGACATGTAGGCGCAGGACTTGGTAAGGCAGTTGAAATCCCGGAGGCGATCCGTAAAGGCAGAGAGGATGCTATGAAGCATCTCGTATCTGTTGCGCTCGATGAGAATGGTTCCATTACTCATGACTTCATCGGCAAATACGGCAGCGCTGAGGTTCTGCTGAAGAGAGCTCCTGAAGGTACCGGTATCATCGCAGGCGGCACAGCTCGTGCTGTTGTAGAACTTGCGGGAATTACCAATATTCGTACAAAATGTCTTGGATCCAACAACAAACAGAATGTCGTTCTGGCTACCATCGAAGGCCTGAAACAGCTGAAGACACCGGAAGAAGTCGCTAGACTTCGCGGCAAATCTGTTGATGAAGTCCTTGCATAAGGAGGAGTTAAAATGGCAGACAAAATGTTAAAGATCACATTAGTAAAATCTCCGATCGCACGTGTTCCGAAACACAGAGCAATCGTAGAGGCTATGGGATTAAGAAAATTACATCAGACAGTAGAACTTCCGGACAATGCTTCTGTACGTGGCATGATTCAGCATGTAGGTTACATGCTGAAGGTGGAAGAGTAAGTTATTCTTAGAAGGAGGTTCGTAAATGGACTTATCAAATTTACAGCCGGCAGAAGGATCCAAGCACAGCGATAACTTCCGCAGAGGCCGTGGACATGGTTCTGGAAATGGTAAAACAGCCGGTAAAGGTCATAAGGGACAGAAAGCTCGTTCCGGAGCACCGAGACCGGGATTTGAAGGCGGCCAGATGCCGCTGTACAGACGTCTTCCGAAGAGAGGCTTCAAATGCAGAAACTCTAAAGAGATCGTTGGCATCAATGTAAACGAACTCAACAGATTCGAAGACGGCGCTGAGATCACCATCGCTGCACTCGTAGAGAACGGACTGGTTTCCAACCCGCGTGATGGCGTTAAGATCCTTGGCAACGGCGAGCTGAACAAGAAACTTACCGTTAAGGTAACCGCAGTCAGCGAAGGCGCTAAAGCTAAAATCGAAGCAGCAGGTGGAACAGTAGAGGTGAACTGATGTTAAAATCGTTGAGAGATGCATTTCGAATCAAAGAAATTCGCAAGAGACTTTTATATGTCTTACTCATCATCGTCATCATCAGATTAGCTTCTCAGATTCCTGTACCGGGTGTAGATACCGAGTTTTTCAAAAATTACTTCACAAATAACTCCACGGACGCATTCAATTTCCTGAATGCGTTCACCGGAGGCGGTTTTACAAACTTCTCTATTCTCGCACTCAGCATTACGCCGTACATTACGGCATCGATCATCGTTCAGCTTCTGACCATCGCGTTTCCGAAGCTCGAAGAGATGAGCCGTGACGGTGAAGAGGGCAGAAAAAAACTTACAGCAATTACCCGTTATCTGACGGTTGGTCTGTCGATCTTCGAATCCGTTGCCATGTGCATCGGTTTCGGAAATCAGCTGATCCTTGATGTCAATGTGGTAAATGTAATTGTTGTCGTTGCTTCTCTTACAGCAGGATCCTGTTTCCTGATGTGGGTCGGTGAGCAGATCAATGACAAGGGAATCGGCAATGGTATTTCCATCGTCCTCCTTGTAAACATCCTCTCCAGACTGCCGCAGGACATGATCACTCTGTTCGAGAATTTTGTTAAGGGCAAAACAATTGCGAAAGCAGCTGTTGCCTGGGTCGTAATTTTTGCGATTATCATCGGTGTTACGATTCTCACTCTGATCCTCAACGGAGCGGAGAGAAGAATTCCGGTGCAGTATTCCCAGAAGATGGTAGGACGTCGTCAGATCGGCGGTCAGTCCTCGAATATCCCGCTCAAGGTCAATACCGGCGGTGTTATTCCGATCATCTTCGCGTCGTCGATCATGTCCTTCCCGGGCATCATCGTCGCGTTTACAGGAAAAACTCCTGGTGGATGGGGTGGTAAGATCATCAATATGCTGAGTTCAAGCAACTGGTTCGATACCAGTGACTGGTTCTCTACATTGGGTCTTATTATTTACGTATTACTGGTTGTTTTCTTCGCATATTTCTATACATCCATCACCTTCAACCCGATGGAAGTTGCAGACAATATGAAAAAACAGGGCGGCTTTATTCCGGGTATTCGTCCGGGCAAGCCAACCGAAGACTATCTCAATACGGTCCTGAAATATCTTATTTTCATCGGAGCAACCGGGCTGGTAATCGTTTGTGTGATCCCGCATATATTCAACGGTCTGTTTAACGCATCCGTTTCGTTCGGCGGAACATCACTGATCATTATCGTTTCGGTAATCCTGGAGACTCTGAAACAGATCGAATCCATGATGATTGTTCGTAATTATAAGGGATTCCTCTCTGAGTAAGACGGATTCGGGATAAAGAAAGAAATTCAGGCTGTAGTGCATTGCACTGCAGCCTTCTTTTCATAAAAAACTATTTTTAGGAGGGTTATCATGAAAATTATCATGTTAGGTGCACCGGGCGCAGGCAAAAGCACACAGGCTGCAAAAATCGCCGAGAAGTATAATATTCCGCACATCTCCACAGGAGATATCTTCCGCGCAAACCTCAAAGCCGGCACAGAACTCGGCAAAAAAGCAAAAGTATATATGGATCAGGGACTCCTTGTTCCGGATGAACTGACCTGCGATCTCGTTGTCGATCGTATCTCCCAGGCAGATGCCACAAACGGATACGTTCTTGACGGCTTCCCGCGTACCATCCCGCAGGCAGAGGCTCTGGATAAAGCACTTGCGGCACGCGGTGAGAAGATCGATTACGCGATCGATGTAGAAGTTCCGGATGAGAATATCATCAACCGTATGGGCGGCAGACGCGCATGCCCGAAGTGCGGCGCTACCTATCATCTCGAGTTCAACCCGCCGAAGACAGAGGGTATCTGTGATACCTGCGGCGCCGAGCTGATCCTTCGCGATGATGACAAGCCGGAGACCGTACAGAAACGTCTCACCGTTTATCATGACCAGACACAGCCGCTGATCGACTACTTCAGCAATGCCGGCGTTCTCTTCACGGTCGACGGTACACAGGATATCAATAAAGTATTTACTGATATCACCGACAAGCTGGGTTGATCATCCCTGCTGCGGAAAGAGCGTTGATATGGCAGTAACGATCAAAAGCGCGCAGGAGATCGAGAAGATGCGTTTTTCCAACCATCTGCTCGCGGATATTTTTCAAAAACTTGAAGAGATCATCAAACCGGGTATCTCCACGAAGGACATTGACAGAGAGGCGGAGAAGCTGATCCGCGGATGCGGCGGTGTTCCGAATTTTCTGAACTACAGTGGGTATCCGACCAGCATCTGTACCTCAATTAACGAGGAGATCATTCACGGCATTCCGAGGGATGACCGCATTCTTAAGGAGGGTGATATCATCAGCCTCGACTGCGGATTGATCTACGAGGGCTATCATTCCGATGCTGCAAGAACCTTTGCGGTCGGCGCGATCAGCGAGCATGCGCAGAAGCTGATCGACGTGACGAGAGAGTCGTTTTTCGAAGGAATGAAATACGCGAAAGCGGGACATCATCTGCATGAGATCTCGGCGGCGATCGGGAATTACGCGGAGGAGCGCGGTTACGGCGTGATCCGCGATCTCTGCGGACACGGGATCGGTACGCACATGCATGAGGATCCGCAGATCCCGAACTTCGCGCAGAAGAGCAGGGGCATCCTTCTCCGGCCGGGAATGACACTTGCTGTCGAGCCGATGATCGCGGAGGGAACCTGGGAGGTGGAATGGCTGTCCGATGGTTGGACGGTCATCACCGGAGATCATTCTCTGGCGGCACACTATGAGAACACGATCCTCATCACAGAGGGAGAGGCGGAGATCCTTTCCCTGAAGAAGTGAGGTGCCGCTATGAAACAGCTGGAAAGAGGCATGTATGCCAGAAGCCTTGCGGGACACGACAAGGGCAGGCTGTATATTGTATTGAAATGTGAGGATAAATATGTTATTCTCGTCGACGGAGTAAATAAGACCCTGGCGCATCCGAAGAAAAAAAAGAGGATGCATGTCCAGCCGGTCTATCAACTTTCGAAGATCATTGCTGAACAAGACAGTTGTCGGCAGGCCCTGACAGATCAGGATATAAAGAAAGCCCTTATAGAGGCAGGAGGTAAATAATACATGTCAAAGACAGATGTAATCGAAGTTGAAGGAACAGTTCTTGAGAAACTTCCGAACGCGACGTTCCGCGTAGAACTAGAGAATAAGCACGTTGTGCTCGCGCACATCAGCGGCAAGCTGAGAATGAACTTTATCCGGATCCTTCCGGGCGATAAAGTTACTCTGGAGCTTTCCCCGTATGACCTGAGCAAGGGACGTATTATCTGGCGTGATAAATAATCACTCCGCCCGGGATGCAGCCCTTTTGAACGTGTAAAATCACAAACTGCGTAATTAATTAAATTAATACTTGCTTTTAATGGCGCACAATGATACAATGCTAGCTGTATCTTTGTGCGCCTTTTTTTGGAATAACCCGCCGGAAAACAGTTGCAGCGCCCGGGATACAGCTACTTATAGGCTTTATTACAAGAAAGGAGGATACTCATGAAGGTAAGATCTTCTGTTAAACCGATTTGCGAAAAGTGCAAGGTTATCAAAAGAAAAGGCAGTATTCGTATCATTTGTGAGAATCCAAAGCATAAACAGCGTCAGGGCTGATCACCTCAATAATCTCTGACAAGTTTATGTGAATCTAATATTATAAAGTGAGAACCTGACAGGCTGCGTCAGGAGTACCTCCGGCGGATGAAACGCTTGGGGCGTTACATCCCTTATAATATTACTTAATACTCATTCGATCCCGTTGGATGGGAATGAGAAAAGGCCGTCGCGTCTGACGGTTGGATGCATATACCGGCATCCCAGTTAAGATGGTATTAAACAAAGAGACCGGCCACTGAGGTGTGAGATCGGTCAGAAAAAAGGAGGACAATACACATGGCACGTATTGCTGGTGTAGACTTACCAAGAGACAAACGTGTAGAAATAGGTCTTAAC
>JAXJTA010000180.1:0-2574 GCA_036309825.1 Eubacterium sp.
CTCATAAAAAATGTTACCAAACTGATGTCTGGCGAGTTGATTCGTTCAGAATTAACACTTGGCTAATTCATCCCTTGATTACTGTTAAAGGTTGTCTATTCGACAAACTCAAAATTATATTTTGAATTGTTCGAGGATGTGTTTCACTGTTTAGTTGTCAATGTTCAACCGGCTTTGCGAGCCGTTTGTGTTGCCGCTCTTTGCGACAGCTATATTAGAATATCACCGTGAAAGTGATCTGTCAACACATATTTAAAAGTTTTTTTATTTTCTTTTTATGGTTCCTTATTGCTCCGCGCTCCTTTGTCCAGTAAAGCCTCGCAGTGCACCTCGTTTGCTTCGCAAACTCGGTCACGTGCTTCGCATAGAAGCTGTAGTTCCGCGCTCCTTTGTCCAGTAAAGCCTCGCTGTGCACCTCGTTTGCTTCGCAAACTCGGTCACGTGCTTCGCACTATACAACCGGGAGGGAGATGCATCTTACGAACGCAAGCGTTCGACGATGTATCTCCCTCCCGGTTGTGCACTGCTCGGCTTTACTGGACGTATACGATGGCGGTTTTGCGGAAGCCGCTGAGGATTCTTCCGATGCCGCTCATAATGAGTCCGAAGCTGTAGACAACTACGCAGACATACAGCGAGTTAATGAAGATCGTGCAGATGATGGCGATCAGAACATTGAATACCGCCGATGCCATTTTCAGCCGCCAGTGATCAAAGCCAAGTTTTTTCCTCTCCATGGCACGGTACACATTGAGGACGGCTGCGATCCAGTACGCGACGATCATATAGATCATCACGTAGACACGCGGCACGTTGGTCAGCGCCAGAATCACAAGGCTCAGATCGAGTATAATGATCGACTTGTAAAGGATCGTGCGTCCGCCGACCATAAATCTCGCCATATTTATATAGTAGATAATGCCCTGAACCGCTGTCAGAAGCAGGGACAGTGCGAGGATCGCCACGATGACCAGATACCCGAAGTCCTGAAACAGGAAAAAAATAAGCCCGGCCAGGATCATGGCTGCTCCGAGGATAACCTGATTGATACGTTGAAATTTACTCATCGCCGCGCTCCTTTCCGAAGTAGTTAAGGAGCATCGAGTAGTCACGGATCCCGCGGAAGCCGCTGTCCTGATATTCGACCGAATATCCTGCCAGCATGCTGCCCGATTTGTAGATCCGGTTCGTCACCATGCTTTTCTGCGCCATAGCAGCCAGAAAATACTTTCCAAGGAAGGTATCCGCCTTTTGCTCCTCCGGTGCGTTCATGTACTCTGCCTGATATTTGTTTCTGTCAAAGGCTTCGATCTCACAGCCGGAGAGTTCTTCCCCGAACGACTTCCAATCCTTTGACGCACTGAGCTGCCGTTTTTCCAGGATCGAGCGGATCCGGGATTCCCACGGCGCAGCGGTTTCTGTGTCATACCTGTCCTTTTCAAAATGCGAAGCCCCCGATCGGAGCGTCTTCAGCGCATAGAGCATCTGCGTAAAAGCATGATAATAGTCGCTCGGATTGTCTTTGACGATTTCTTCGTAATCGCCCCACGCAGGCAGATATTTGTAGCGCACAAAACTGTAGTCCGGCAGATGTCCCGCGCGGCCGTGACCGAGATTCATAATGGAATTTTCCGTGCTGCGCGAGATCGACTGAGTATAGACGCACTTCTCCGGGTCATCCGGCTTGCTTGTGCTGTGACGGAATATGATCTGTTGTTCGCGATACTTCAAATCACCGCCGGAGGATGCGCCGTCCGCCGGAAGAAGTTCATAGAAATGATGATCCGTGTTGTTGATCACAAGAGAAGGTGTGCCCGCAAAATACCGGTGCGCCCAGGTATCCGCGATCACATGCATCGCCACACCGACCGCCTGCGGATTTCCGTTCTCCGCAAGACGCACGGTCTCCTCTGCAAGGTCGCTGTTCGGCGCGCAGATCAGCCGGTATTTCCGCATATAGGCTTTGGTGCGTCCCTTGAGATTCGCGTACAGATCGTAAGGCAGGAAGTGAAAGGATGCCCAGATCCTTGTTATATCCTGCATGCCCAAAATATCCGTTTTTGCCTCTGCCAGCTCGGACGAGAGCTGTGTCGTAGCCGCCGAAGCCGGGCCGTGCACTGCCTCCAGGAAGGTTCTCGTGCAGCAGTCCGTGAACTGGTCGCTGTAGGCGATCGCCAGCGATACTTCATGGGAGTAGCCGGCAAGAAAAGCCGCGCAATACGTTGCGTAATAATGAAAGTCCTCCTGCATCGTCTCACCGCCCCTCTTTCGCTGCTTTCCCTGCGGCAATGCGCGCCGCGATCCGCCTGCCTGCAAAAACGGAGATCACGAGTTCCGTCATCGCGACAAGCGAGGAGAAATCGACGAGCAGTGCCGCCACATCCTCCATAAAGCCCAGTTCACCTGTGTGGAAATTGGTGATTGCTGTCCCGAGAAAGCTGTAGACGCTGAACGCGTCCATGACAATGGCGATGAACGGGTAAAATCTGCCGGCCTTCCCGCCTCGCCCCTCGGTGACCGCTGCCTTCCCTACCTTGTAGCGAAGCAGCAGATCCAGAAGGAGGAGGACAAGAA
>JAXJTA010000181.1:0-3796 GCA_036309825.1 Eubacterium sp.
GTATAAGAGACAGGAAGTAAAGGACATTTCCGGATTCACTCACGGAATCGGTTGGTGTGCACCGCAGCAGGGTGCCTGCAAACTTTCCCTGAATGTTAAGGAGGGCATCATCCAGGAGGCTCTGGTCGAGACGATCGGATGTTCCGGTATGACACACTCCGCAGCGATGGCAGCTGAGATCCTTCCGGGACTTACCGTACTTGAAGCTCTGAACACTGACCTCGTGTGTGATGCAATCAATACAGCTATGCGTGAGCTTTTCCTTCAGATCGCTTACGGACGTTCTCAGAGTGCTTTCTCCGAAGACGGTCTGCAGATCGGTGCAGGTCTTGAGGACCTTGGAAAAGGAAACCGTTCTCAGGTTGGTACCATGTACGGTACACTGAAGAAGGGACCGCGTTACCTCGAGATGACAGACGGCTATGTAACCGATCTGGCACTGGATGAGGATGGCGAGATCATCGGCTACAAGTTTGTAAACTTCGGTAAGATGATGGACTTCATCAAAGCCGGCGACGATGCTGAGACGGCTCTTAACAAAGCCAAAGGTCAGTACGGCCGTGTACAGGATGCAGTTAAATTCATCGATCCGAGAAAAGAATAATAGAGGAGGACGAAAAAGATGGCTTTATTCGAATCATATGAAAGAAGAGAAAAACAGATTCTTGCGAAGCTTGCTGAGTACGGAATCAACTCTATTGAAGAAGCAGCAGAGATCACAAAGGCAGCCGGCCTTGATGTATATCACCAGGTAGAGGGTATTCAGCCGATCTGTTTCGAGAACGCGAAATGGGCATACACCGTAGGTGCTGCTATCGCGATCAAGAAGAACTGCCGCAAAGCATCCGAAGCAGCTGCTGCTATCGGTGAAGGCCTTCAGGCTTTCTGTATTCCGGGATCCGTTGCGGACAGACGTAAAGTAGGTCTGGGACACGGCAACCTCGGCAAGATGCTTCTGGAAGAGGATACCGAGTGCTTCGCATTCCTTGCAGGACATGAGTCCTTCGCGGCTGCAGAGGGCGCGATCGGTATCGCAGAGAAAGCAAACAAAGTTCGTAAAAAACCGCTTCGTGTAATCCTGAATGGTCTCGGAAAAGACGCTGCTCAGATCATCTCCCGTATCAACGGCTTCACCTTCGTTGAGACAGAGTATGATTACAAGACCGGCGAGCTCAAGGAAGTATATCGCAAGTGCTACTCCAAGGACGCTGACAGCCCGCGTGCAAAGGTAAACTGCTACGGCGCTAACGACGTTCAGGAAGGTGTTGCGATCATGTGGAAAGAGAATGTAGACGTTTCCATCACCGGAAACTCCACAAACCCGACCAGATTCCAGCATCCGGTAGCAGGTACCTACAAGAAAGAGCGTATCGAGGCAGGCAAGAAGTACTTCTCCGTAGCTTCCGGCGGCGGTACAGGACGTACCCTTCACCCGGATAACATGGCTGCAGGTCCGGCTTCCTACGGCATGACCGATACTCTCGGCCGTATGCACAGCGATGCGCAGTTTGCAGGATCTTCTTCTGTACCGGCGCATGTAGAGATGATGGGTCTGATCGGCGCAGGAAACAACCCGATGGTTGGTATGACTGTAGCTGTTGCAGTATCGATCGAGCAGGCTGCTGCAGAAGGCAAGTTCTGATAAACGATATTGTTTCGATTGAGGCTGCTGCACTTGAAGAAGTGCGGCAGCCTCCTTGCGTTGCGGCATAAGAGGTAGGTGCTTGTGCCGGGACGTAAGGAGACTGCCGCGGAAAACGGGATCCGGATATCAACACAGAATGAGAAACAGAATAATAATCACACTTGACGGCAGAGCAGGAGGATACGATGAGAGAAGATTATCAGAAAGCCAGACATCTCGGTGAGAAAGCTTATAAGAAGGCTGTAAATGAGGGGAAATTCCCTTATCTTCATTCGCTGGACGAAGAAGTCCCGAATTGCACCAAGCTTCCGAGAATTTCCGTCGGTATCAGGAATATACCGCTTGATATGATCAAGGGAACTCTGACGGCTGGCAGACAGAATGCTTTTGCGTGGAATTTCATGCCGATCCTCGGTGATAACACGGAATTTGGAACGAAGTGGTCACAACTCTATGATTCACAGGCGGCGGAAGGCCTTCGGGAGCCGATCCTTGTCTTTGAATATATGAATCACTTCTATGTTCAGGAGGGAAATAAGCGGGTTTCGGTCATGACCTATCTGGGTGCTTCTTCCATTACCGGTGATGTACAGCGGATCATGCCGGAGGAATCCGATGATCCGAAAATTCCGGTATATAAGGAGTTTCTGGATTTCTTTAAGGTGACCAATGCCTATCTCTTCAATCTCACCGATCCGGGCGCTTATAAGCAGATGGCGGATATTTACGGGCAGAATCTGACGGACAAGTGGCCGATCGAGGCCTTCGAAGATATGCGTTCCAACTATTATTTCTTCTCGAAGGTCTTCCGGGAAAAGGGCGGCGATACCCTGCAGATCGAAACGGGAGATGCTTTCCTGCGGTACCTGCGCATTTACGGAACCGGTCTGCTCAACGCCGGCAGCAAGGCGGAAGTGGGCAAGCGGATCACAAAGATCTGGAATGAACTTCTGGCTGCATCCGAGGACAGCGATATCGCCATGATCGAGGAGCCGGGCCCGAAGGAAAATAAGGCACCGGGTCTTTTGAATCTCCTTACCGGTCCGGCCTATACTGCGGAAAAACCGCTTCGCGCTGCTTTTATTTATACCAAGAATCCGGACATTTCACGCTGGGTCTACGGTCATGAACTGGGACGGAACAGTCTGGAGGAGTTTTTTGAGGGCCGTGTCGATGCCTATGCGCTCACGGATTGCAACACGGAGGAAAAAATCACAGCTGCCTTTGAGGCTGCCGCGGAGGATAAGGCCGATGTTGTTTTTGCTACCTCTCCGGGCCTGATGGAAGACTGTGTAAGAGCGGCGATTAAATATCCGAACATGCGGATCGTGAACTGTTCGATCAATCTGACAAGCAGTGCGGTAAGGACCTATTATCCGCGTATGTATGAAGCCAAATTTCTGATGGGAGCTTTAGCTGCCAGTCTTTCCGAGGATCACAGGATCGGCTACCTTGCCGACTATCCGATCTACGCAAGTGTTGCCAATATCAACGCCTTTGCGATCGGCGCCGCGATGATCGATCCCTACGCGAAGATCTATCTGAAGTGGTCGGGCGTGAAGAATTCAAGATGGGAAGAGGAGATGCGTGATCTCGGCCTGCATATTATTTCGGGGCCGGATATGATCCGCCCGGATGACGCATCCAGAAAGTACGGGCTCTATTCGATGAAAGAGGACGGGACGGTTGAAAATATCGCCGCTCCGATCTGGCACTGGGGCAAATACTATCAGCTGATCATTCAGTCGATTCTGGACGGTACCTGGAGCAGCCGTGATTCCGTCAAGAAGAGTCAGGCGCTTAACTACTGGTACGGCATGTCCGCCGGTGTCATTGACGTGATCTATTCCGGCGGTTTGTCCTACAACTCGGAGAAACTCGTCCAGATGCTGAAGCGTGAGATCATCAGCGGCGGCATTAGTCCCTTCCAGGGAGAGATCCACAGTCAGAACAGTCTGATCTGTGCCGCCGGCGATCCGATGATGTCCAATACGGATATCATCACCATGAGCTGGCTCAATGATAATGTGATCGGAAGCATTCCTTCCGAGGACGAGCTGGTCGACAGCATCCGTGTCACGGTCAATGTGAGCGGAGTCACGGAGGCGCATAAATGAGGATTTTATGTATCGCCGACGAAGTGGACAAGAA
>JAXJTA010000182.1:0-12016 GCA_036309825.1 Eubacterium sp.
GAATCACGGCCTTGGCGTATATAAGGGAATCGAGAAGATCGAGGTCGATCATGTGACGAAGGATTTCATCAAGCTCGAATACGCGGGCGGGAGCAATCTGTACGTCCCGGCGACATCGCTCGATCTCCTGCAGAAGTACGCGGAGGCAGAGGGAAAGCACCCGAAGATCAACCGCCTGGGCGGCCAGGAGTGGGGACGCACGAAGTCACGTGTAAGGACCGCCGTCAAGGATATCGCGAAGGATCTCGTCGCGCTGTACGCGGCCCGGCAGGGTGAAGCCGGCTTCCAATACGGCCCCGATACCGAATGGCAGCGGGAGTTTGAGGAGACCTTTGCTTTCCAGGAGACGGAGGATCAGCTGAACGCGATCGAGGAAACGAAGAAGGACATGGAGAGCCCCAAAGTCATGGACCGTCTGGTCTGCGGCGATGTCGGCTACGGCAAAACGGAGATCGCGATCCGCGCCGCGTTCAAGGCGGTACAGGAAAACAAGCAGGTCGTTTTTCTCTGTCCGACGACGATCCTCGCGCAGCAGCACTACAATACCTTCGTTCAGCGAATGAAGGACTTTCCGGTGCGGATCGATATGCTCAGCCGCTTCCGGTCGAGCGCGCAGCAGAAAAAAACGCTGGAGGACACCAGGAAGGGCATGGTCGATATTCTGATCGGCACGCACCGCGTTCTCTCGAAGGATGTAAAATTCAAGGATCTGGGGCTTCTGATCATCGACGAGGAGCAGCGTTTCGGCGTGACGCACAAGGAGAAGATCAAGCAGATGAAGAACTCCGTCGATGTATTGACGCTTACGGCAACGCCGATCCCGCGGACGCTCCACATGAGTCTCATCGGAATCCGCGACATGAGCGTGCTCGAGGAGCCGCCGCTCGACAGGATGCCGATCCAGACCTACGTCATGGAATATGATGACGAGCTGGTCCGCGAGGCGATCTCGCGTGAGCTTGCACGCGACGGGCAGGTCTACTTCGTCTACAACAGAACAAATAATATCGCCGATGTGGCGGCGCGCGTGCAGGAGCTGGTTCCTGACGCGGCGATCGCCTACGCGCACGGCAAGATGAACGCGCGGGAGATCGAGAAGATCATGGTCGATTTCGTCAACGGTGAGATCGATGTGCTGATCTCCACGACGATCATCGAGACGGGCATCGACGTGCCGAACGCGAATACGCTGATCATTTCCGATGCCGACCGCCTCGGGCTGGCCCAGCTCTATCAGCTTCGCGGCCGTGTGGGACGTTCGAACCGCAACGCATATGCCTTTCTCATGTATCATCGGGACAAGATGCTCAAAGAGGTGGCCGAGAAACGTCTGGCAGCGATCCGCGAATTTACGGATCTCGGAAGCGGCGTCAAGATCGCCATGCGTGACCTGGAGATCCGCGGCGCGGGTAACCTTCTCGGCGCGGAGCAGTCGGGCCATATGGCATCGGTCGGCTACGACCTCTACTGCAAGCTTTTGAACGAAGCGGTTTCGGAGGAAAAAGGCATCCGGCAGCGGGAAGACTTCGAGACGGCGATCGATCTTGCGGTCAACGCGTACATCCCGGCGAAATACATTGCGGAGGAGATTCAGAAGCTCGATATCTATAAGCGTATCGCGACGATCGAGACGCGTGAGGAAGCGGATGATATGATCGAGGAGCTGATCGACCGCTACGGCGAACCGCCCAAACCGGTACAGAATCTGATCCGCGTCGCGCTGATCAAGGCGGTCGCGCACAGAGCATGGGTAACGGAGATCAAGCAGACGGCGGGCGGTATCCGCGTAACGATGTTCGAACACGCCGAACTGCGCAACGAGAAGATCCCCGAACTTCTGGCTCTGGAGGATTACAGGCTGCGCCTGACCTTCAAGCCGGCAGCCAGCCCGTATTTCTCTCTGCGCCTTACGGAACAGGATCAGAAACCGGATAAACTCCTCGACATCACGGAAAAACTGATGAATGATTTCGAACAATAC
Source organism: Eubacterium sp. (assembly GCA_036309825.1). Taxonomy (GTDB): domain Bacteria; phylum Bacillota; class Clostridia; order Lachnospirales; family Lachnospiraceae; genus Bilifractor. The sequence continues at coordinate 1,982 of JAXJTA010000182.1, forward strand.
TTTGTTTTGTGAAAAAACGTTGAATTATCGGGAAAAAAGTTGCCCGTATCCGGTAAAAGGAATATAATCTTACCTGTTAGCGTCGAAAAATCTGCGCTGACAGTCTAATAATGGAGGACATATCAATGAACAGATTCAAGACAGCCGCCGTAAGCGGATTCCTTGCATGCACACTTGCCGCGGGAATGCTGGCAGGATGCGGAAAAGCCGACGGCACCGCAGCGGCAGTTACCGTAAATAATGAAACACTCAACATGGGAGCCGCGGAGTTCTATCTGCGCAGCAGTCAGGCACAGACCACTTCCGCGATGATCTCTTACGGAATGGCACAGGCAGGCGGCGAGTTCTGGGATATGGACATGAGCGCCACATCCGATTCCGAGGCATCTACCTATGGCGACAATATGAAGGAGACTTCTCAGGAAAGCCTGGTAAATGATCTGGTTCTTCGCCAGCACGCGGCGGATTACAATGTTACCATCCCGGAAGATATGCAGGCGGAGCTCGACAAAGATGCCGAGGCACTGTATGAGGCCAATATCGACGTCCTGGAGAAATTCGGAACGACCGAGGATGACGTGAAGACGATTATGGAGCTGCAGTCCTATCAGACACTGATGCTCGATCCGATGACGGCCGATACAGATCTGACCGTTACCGATGAAGAGGCTGCCCAGTCCACGATCTCATACGTGAGAGCAGCTCTTTCCAGCTATGACAGCTCGACCTACCAGACAACTGAGCTGACCGATGATGAAAAAACGCAGCGCATGAACGAACTGACACAGGTCCTTGCGGAAGTTAATGCGGCTTCTGATCCGGCAGCAGCCGATCTCAGCACGATCGCGAGCGGGATCGATGCGGACAATCTGTATGCAAGCACCGCTTCCTACGGCGCGGACGACTCCGTACTTCCGACGGAAGTCACCGATGCGGCAGCAACGCTGAAGGACGGCGAGGTCTACGGCGAAGTGATCGTAACCGACAGCTTCTATTATGTGATCCGTATGGACGCGACCTTCGACCGCGAGGCTACCGATGCCAAGAAGGAAAGCCTTGCCAATACCAAGAAAAACGATGCTTACCAGGAGATCCTTCAGGGCTGGGTCGATGCGTCCGACGTAAAGTGGAGCAGCGCATGGAACAAGCTTGAGGTAACCGACAAGGACGGCTATTCCGCAAAGGCTGCGGAAACCGCAGCGGACAGCACGGAGGCAGCTTCGACTTCCGTCGTTTCGGGTTCCTCCGCCGAGTAATCGGTTCATAGATCACAGTTATTGGGGAAATTATTCAATGTATAATAATCTGTTCTCGATCGGACCGTTTACGGTCCATACATACGGCCTCTGCACGGCTATCGGCATCATTGCCGCTTATTATCTGGCCGAGCGCAGAGCCAAACAAAAGAATTTCACGGAGCGTGAGGTAAACAGTATCTTCGGACTCGTCATTTTCTGTCTGATCTTCGGATATCTGGGATCCAAGCTCCTGTATATTATTACGATGATCCCGGCGATCGCAGCGGATCCGGCGATCCTTCGTGAGTCGATCACCAACGGATGGGTCATCTTCGGCGGACTCCTCGGAGGAATCTTCGGCGGCTGGGTATATTGCAAGTGGCAGAAACTTCCGACCGGAAAGTTCTACGATATGGGTATGCCGGCGGTCGCTCTGGCACAGGGCTTCGGCCGTCTGGGCTGCTTCTTTGCCGGCTGCTGCTACGGTGTGGAGACGGACAGCGCGTTCTCGATCGTTTTTAAAAATTCGGAATTAGCGCCGAACAATGTACACCTTGTTCCGACGCAGCTCCTGTCGAGCGCAGGTGATTTCCTTCTCGCGTGGATCCTTGTCATGTATGACAAGAAGGCCAAGAAAAACGACGGTGAGACTGCCGGCCTGTATCTGGTGCTTTACAGCCTTGGACGTTTTATCATCGAGTTCTGGAGAGGCGATCTGATCCGCGGCGCCGTCGGCCCGCTTTCCACCTCTCAGTTTATCGGACTCTTCACCCTGGCAGCGGGCGTGATCCTGCTCCTGGTGATCCGCCTTCGCAAGAAAGCGGAAGCGTCGACTGAGGCTGCGGAAACTACGACCGAAGAAGCCGCTGCGGAAGCGGCTGCAGAAACCGCGGAAACTACGACCGAAGAAGCCACTGCGGAAGCGTCGGCTGAGGCTGCGGAAGAAACGACAGCGGATGAGCCTTCACAGGAAGGCATCGAGGAAGCGGCTGCGGAAACCGCTTCGGAAAAAGCAGAATAAGAAATCAAGCGATCCCGCCCCGGATAAACCGGCAGACGGGGTCGCATTTTTTTATGTTCTTGATTGACATCATCTGTAGTGCGTGTATAATGAACATATGAACGGTTATTCATATGTTCAAATGCATTCAACCATTCCTACCGGTTGAGAAGGGAAACCTGATTTATGAAGAAGAGATACAGCATCGAAAACATTGATTGCGCCAATTGTGCGGCGAAAATGGAGGACCGGATCGGAAAGATTCCGGGAATCAAAGAAGCGACGCTTACCTACACGCTGAAGCGCCTGGAGATCGAGGCGGAAAACGACGCAGATCCGGATATATTCCTTCCGGCAGTGCAAAAAGCCTGTGATTCCGTCGATGAAGGCGTGGTGATCACGCCGCTTTCCGCAGAGGTGGCGAAGGCACCGGCGGAAGCTCGCAGAACGGACGAACCGGCGAGGGCGAACGCGAACGCGGGTGAGAGCTGCGGCTGTGGCTGTCATGGCGACGATGACGACGATGATGATGACTGCGGCTGCGGACACGACCATAAGCACGAGGACGAACATGATCATGATGACCGGGAAGCTGCAGGCAGCGCGAAGCAGGCTTCTGCACATACTGCAGAGCAGACTGCAGAGCAGGCTGCGAAGAAGAAATCTCTCTTCGCGGAGCACAGGGAGGATTTCCTGCAGCTGATCTTCGGCGTAATCGCCTATGCGGCCGGTCTTGTGCTGCATTTTCTGGGGCTTGAGATCCCGGCCAAAGTCGTTTTTGTCATTGCCTACCTGATCGTCGGCACAGAGATCATTCTGAACGCGCTGAAGAATATCCGCAAAGGACAGCTTTTCGATGAGAACTTCCTCATGGCGGTCGCGACGATCGGCGCTTTCGTAGTCGGTGAATTCCCGGAAGCGGTCGGCGTCATGCTTTTCTACCGTGTTGGCGAGCTGTTTGAGGACATCGCCGTCGACAGAAGCCGTGAGCAGATCATGGACGCGGTCGATATGAGACCGGAGGTCGTCTATCGCGTAGAGAGCGGCAGCGTGCGTGAGATCCCGGCGGAAGAGGCGAAGGCGGGCGATATCATTCGCATCCGTCCCGGTGACAGAGTCCCGCTCGACGGCTGCATCGTAGAAGGAGAGAGCCGTCTCGATACATCGCCGCTGACCGGTGAGCCGGTTCCGGTCACGGTACGTCCGGGCAGCGAAGTCATTTCCGGCTGTGTCAATACTGGCGGTATGCTGACGGTCCGCGTGGACAAACCGCTTTCCGAGTCGATGGTTACGAGGATCCTGAATTCCGTGGAAAACGCGGCCGCATCGAAGCCGCAGATGGAGCGGTTTATCACGCGCTTCTCCAAAATATATACACCGATCGTTGTTTTCGGCGCTCTGGCGGTTGCCGTCATCCCGTCTCTGATCACGGGAAACTGGCTCTACTGGATCAAAACGGCCTGCACCTTCCTGGTAATCAGCTGTCCGTGCGCGCTCGTCCTGTCCGTTCCGCTTGCCTTCTTCTCCGGCATCGGCGCGGGAAGCCGCCGCGGAATCCTCTTCAAGGGCGGCATTGCGCTTGAGGCGATCCGCAATATCAAGGTCCTCGTTATGGACAAGACCGGCACGGTCACGAAGGGTAATTTCGTTCTGCAGGAGATAAAAACGGCTGCTGCGGAAAACGCGGAGGAGCTCCTTACGCTGGCGGCTTCGGTGGAATCCACCTCGACACACCCGATCGCGCACAGTATCGTGAGTGCCGCGAAGGAAAGAAACCTTGCGTTCGAGGCACCGGAAGCGGTGGAAGAGATCGCCGGCAAGGGACTGAAAGCTGTCGTTTCCGGCAGGGAGATCCTCTGCGGAAACAAGAGACTCCTCGAACAGTTCGGCATTACGGTGCCCGCCGATGCGGGAAGCGGATACGGAACGGAAGTTTTTGCCGCCGCGGACGGAAAATATCTCGGAGCGCTCCTGATCGCCGATACGATCAAGCCGGAGGCGGCCGAAGCCGTCAAGCGTGTCCGGGATAAAGGAATCCTGACGGCGATGCTGACCGGTGATACGGAGGAAAACGCGAAGGCGGTCGCGGACGCAACGGGAATCGATGAGATCCATGCCCGCCTCCTTCCGCAGGATAAGGTGGATGCCCTTGCGGCGATCCGCAAAGAGCACGGTTCGGTCATGTTTGTCGGTGACGGTATCAACGATGCCCCGGTCCTTGCCGGCGCGGATGTAGGCTGCGCGATGGGAAGCGGTTCCGACGCGGCGATCGAAGCCGCCGATGTTGTATTTATGACATCGGGCATGGATGCGATCCCAACGGCGGTGGAACTGGCGAAGGACACGACAATGATCGCGAAGGAGAATGTTATTTTTGCTCTCGCGGTCAAGATCCTCACCATGATCCTCGGACTCACGGGACATGCCAACATGTGGATGGCCGTTTTTGCCGACAGCGGCGTGGCGGTGATCTGCGTGATCAATGCGATTCGCATGCTTTACAGCGGAAAATACAAAAAGTAAATTCCTTTTCTTCATCGTTCAAAAATGCTATAGTTATAGAAAATGTCAAAAACAATGAAAAGGGGAACCTTAAACCATGAGTGAAAAAGAAAATATCATGAATATCGACACCGTTTCTCTCGATGACGAGAACAGTGCCATCATTATCATCGACCAGACGCTGCTTCCGGCAGAGACAAAAACGATCCGCCTGACCAAGCAGAAACAGATCTGGGACGCGATCTATACGCTGCAGGTTCGCGGCGCGCCGGCGATCGGCGTAACCGCAGGCTTCGGTCTGTACCTTGCTGCCAAGGAGATCGGTGCAAAAGCCGCGACCTACGATGAGTTTTACGCGGAATTTGTAAAAGCAAAGGATTATCTGGATTCCTCCCGTCCGACAGCGGTCAATCTGTCCTGGGCACTGAACCAGATGGATAAGGTCTGCAGGGCAAACAGCGGCAAATCGATTCCGGAACTGGTCGAGGCTCTTCACAGGGAAGCGGTCCGCATTCAGGAAGAGGATATCTGGGCGTGTCATAAGCTCGGCGAGTACGGTCTGTCTCTGGTACATCCGGGAGATGGTCTGCTCACACACTGCAATGCCGGCAAGCTGGCCGCGACCCGTTACGGAATGGCTACCGCGCCGATGTATCTCGGACAGGAAAAGGGATACAACTTCCGCGTTTACTGCGATGAGACCCGTCCGGTCCTGCAGGGTGCCCGCCTGACGGCCAAGGAGCTGATGGATTCCGGCATCGATACGACCGTGATCTGCGACAACATGTCCGCGGCTCTGATGAAGCAGGGCAAAGTCAACGCCGTTTTTGTCGGCTGTGACCGCGTGGCAGCAAACGGTGATACCGCGAACAAGATCGGAACTTCCGTTGTCGCGACCGTTGCGAATTACTATCATGTGCCGATGTATATCATGGCACCGACTTCCACGATCGACATGAATACAAAAACGGGCGACGAGATCAACATCGAGCAGCGCCCCGGCGAAGAGGTTACCGAGATGTGGTACAAGGAGCGCATGGCTCCGGAAGGCGTCAAGGTCTTCAACCCGGCATTTGACGTGACCGATCATGAGCTGATCACAGCGATCGTAACCGAGTACGGTATTGCATATCCGCCATACACCGAATCCCTGAAGAAGATCATGGAGATCAAAGCAGAGGCGATGAAAAAGGATTGATTGGGGAGTGATTTTTCATGGATAAAGACCTCAAAGACATGACAACCGAGCTGGACAAGATCATGGCCTACCGGAAGGGGTTGGAGCGCAATTCGACCGATAAGCTCGTGGACGAGATCGTAGAGAGCTACAGCAAATATCCGATCAGCACCCGCCTCAATGTTCGCAACGTCCTGAACAGCGAGCTTCTGGTCGAGGTTCTGGAGAAGTTTCGCCAGATCCTTTTTCCGGGATATTACGACAAGAGCAAGGTGCGCGCCGAATACGTCCGCTTTCTGACCGGCGAGAAGATCGAATATATTCAATATCATCTGACCAAGCAGGTTGCGATCGCGCTCGGCACCCTCGAGGTGTGCGAGGACTGTGAGCGGTCCGTCCTTCTGTCAAGAGCGGAAGAGATCGTCAACCGGATCCTCGGACGCATCCCGGAGCTGCGTGAAATACTGGCGACGGATATCCAGGCATTCTATGACGGTGACCCGGCAGCGTACAGTATCGACGAAATTATTCTCAGTTACCCGGGACTCATGGCTATATCCACCTATCGTATCGCCCATGAGCTCTGGAACGAAAAGGTGCCGCTGATCCCCAGAATCATGACGGAGTATGCGCACAGCAAGACCGGGATCGATATTCATCCCGGCGCAACGATCGGCAGGTACTTCTTTATCGATCACGGAACCGGCATCGTAATCGGCGAGACGACGATCATCGGAGAGCATGTGAAGATCTACCAGGGCGTTACCCTGGGAGGACTTTCGACCAGAAAGGGCCAGGCACTCAAGGGAGTAAAACGGCATCCTACCATTGGAAACAACGTGACGATCTATTCCGGAACCTCTGTTCTCGGCGGCGACACCGTGATCGGCGACAATGTCACGATCGGCGGCAACACCTTCGTTGTACATTCGATCCCGGCCGACATGAAGGTCAGCGCCCGTGCGCCGGAGCTGGAATATTCACGCGGACCGGTCAATACCCTCAAAGAGGGCGAGGAGTTCTGGGATTTCGTGATCTGAGCCGCGGATTGCGAGTATTAAGGAACCTGGGCAAATCGAATCAACGCCATCGGGCATGTACAACTGTTATTTCGTGTGGATTTCTCCGGATTTATTGACAACTTCCCACAGAACGGCTATACTCATTGTATCTATGGAGCAGTCTGCCCCGGTATGAGCGGCAGCAGGGGTGAGAGAATGGCGGAGAACGATATGGAAGAGAACAGAATCGTTGAGAATATAGTCAGCAAGATCAAGGGCACGATCACACTGGAGACAGCCAAGGCGCTGATGGCCCGTGTGGAGGATTACGCGAGATCGAAGGGCCTTGCCTGTGTTGTCGCGGTCGATGACGCGCACGGCAATCCGGTCGCGGTCCACGTTATGGAAGACGCGTTCCTTGTGAGCTATCAGGTTGCGACGCAGAAAGCGTATACCGCTGTGGCGGTGAAGATGTCGACGATGGAACTGAGCAAACTGGTTCAGCCGGGCGGCACCTTCTACGGACTTGAGGCGATGCACGACGGCAGGATCGTTGCCTTCGGAGGCGGTGTGCCGCTGAAGATCGGCGATGTGATCGTCGGAGGGCTCGGCGTCAGCGGAGGAACCGGTGAGCAGGATGCCGATATCGCGGATTTCGGATTAAAGGTTTTTGCGGAACTTACCGGTCAGAACTGATCGGTTCGGGAAAACAGGAAGAGAGAATAAAGAACAGCTTCGCTGCTGCGGCAGCGGAGCTGTTTTTTATATAGTTGTTGGATTATGTTGAATTCAGACAGCTTTCGTGTGGTTTCGTGTATGATTTGGCACTTTTTCTATTGATATTGTTTACCATATACGATATAATGTACCTGATTCATAGGGTGGAGAAGAATTCCCTCAGGAGAGATATATATATGAAGAGATCTAAGAGATTTGAAGTGCTGGATAATCGTCCGGTCAATAAGGACGGATATATCAATGAATGGCCGGAGATGGGCTTCGTTGCCATGAAGAGTCCGTATGATCCGAAGCCGTCGATCCGCGTGGAGAACGGAAGCATTACGGAGATGGACGGAAGAACCAGAGAGCAGTTCGATATGCTCGATCAGTTCATTGCCGATTACGCGATCAACGCGGAACGCGCGGAAGCGTCGATGGCGCACACTTCTCTCGATATCGCGAGAAAAATTACGGATATCAATGTGTCCAGAAAGGAAGTTCTGGAACTGATCTCCGGTATCACACCGGCGAAGATGGCAGAAGTCATCAATGAGCTCAACGTTGTCGAATTGATGATGGGTATGCAGAAGATGCGCGCCAGAAAGGTTCCGGGCAACCAGGCACATATTACCAATCTGAAGGACGATCCGGTGCAGATCGCTGCCGATGCGGCAGAGGGTGCGCTCCGCGGATTCGCCGAGGAAGAGACAACCATGGGTGTTGCGCGTTACGCGCCGCTCGATGCGATCGGCCTTCTGATCGGCTCCCAGGTCGGACGTCCGGGCGTGCTTACGCAGTGCGCGGCCGAGGAGGCGACTGAGCTCGAGCTCGGCATCCGCGGTCTGACAACCTATGCGGAGACGCTTTCCGTATACGGAACCGAGAAGGTTTTTGTCGACGGTGATGATACGCCGTACTCCAAGGCATTCCTGAATTCCGCCTACGCGTCGCGAGGACTGAAGGTACGTTTTTCCTCCGGTTCCGGATCCGAGGTGCTGATGGGAAGCAGTGAGCAGAAATCGATGCTTTATCTGGAGTGCCGCTGCCTGTACTGCACAAAGGGCGCGGGAAGCCAGGGCATCCAGAACGGCTCTGTAAGCTGTATCGGCGTCACCAGTTCCGTACCGGCCGGTATCCGCGAAGTGCTCGGAGAGAACCTCGTTGCGGCCCTGCTCGGACTCGAGTGCGCGTCCTCCAACGACCAGAGCTTCTCCCATTCCGATATGCGCCGTACCGCCAGAACGATGCTGCAGTTCCTTCCGGGAACCGACTTTATCTTCTCCGGTTATGCGGCGGAACCGAACTATGACAATATGTTCGCCGGATCGAACTTCGATGCGGAGGACTTCGATGATTACAATGTTTTTCAGAGAGATATGCAGGTGGACGGCGGCCTCCGTCCGGTCCGCGAAGAGGATGTGATTGCGGTCCGCAGCAAGGCGGCGCGTGCCGTTCAGGCTGTCTTCCGTTATCTGAGCATTGCCGAAGTGACCGATGAGCAGGTCGAGGCGATCACCTACGCGCACGGCAGCCATGATACGATCTCCCGTGATGTGGCGGCGGATCTGATGTCCGCGGAGGATGTCATGAAGCGTGGCATCACCGGCGTTGATATCGTGCGTGCCCTTGCGGAGACCGGCTTCGACGATGTGGCGGAAAGCGTGCTTTCGATGCTCGAGCAGCGCGTGATCGGCGACTACATGCAGACGGCTGCGATCCTCGATAAAAACTTCAAGGTCCTGTCCGGTGTAAATACCCCGAACGATTATATGGGACCCGGCAGCGGCTATCGTGTAGACGGCGAGCGCTGGGAAGAGATCAAGCGGATCCCGCACAGGATCGATCCGACCAATATTTAAGGAGGGCGGCATGAGTTACAACGAAGATTTAGTAAAACAGATCACGGCTGCCGTCATTGCGGCGATGCGTAACGGAAATGTCAGCTCGGAAGAGGCGATCAATACCTATACCGGCGGCAACATCCGCAATACCCTTCTGGATCTCGGCGGAGGCCCGGCAGCAGGCGGCGCCGCGGTGGGACGTTCCGCGGCAGGCGGACGCAGCAGCGACGGACTCGGCCCGGATGATGTACCGTCCATGGCCGGCAGAATGCGGATCAACGAAGCAAAAACGGATTATTCTTCTTATCCGGCTGCGGCAAAGGGAACGGATCCGAAGGAGGTCGTGATCGGCGTCGGCGCCGCATTCCAGCGTGAGATCAGGAAGACGATCGGCGGCATCCCGCTTGAGAATGTTTTGAAAAATGTCAAGGCTGGCATCGAGGAAGAGGGAATGATCCCGCGTGTTGTCAAGATCCTCGACACCTCCGATGTAGGTTTCATGGCACTGGAATCCGCAAAGCTTTCCGGCTCGGGAATCGGCATCGGTATCCAGTCC
>JAXJTA010000183.1:0-3054 GCA_036309825.1 Eubacterium sp.
CTCTGCGATATAGCAGATCGAACGTCTGGTGATGGACGGAAGGATCGAATCGGACTTCGGTGTAACAAGCTTGCCATCCTTTGTAATGAAGATGATATTGGCTCCGCCAGTTTCTTCAACTTTTGTTCTGGAAGCAGGATCGAGATACAGATTCTCGGAAAATCCTTCTCTGTGAGCTTCCATGATCGGATGAAGGCTCATCGCATAGTTCAGGCCGGCCTTGATTCCGCCTGTTCCGTGAGGAGCCGCGCGGTCAAAGTCCGGAATTCTGACAACAACAGGCTTCGCGCCGCCCTTGAAGTACGGGCCGACCGGTGTTACCAGAATACGGAACTGATACTCATCAGCCGGTTTTACACCGATGACCGGGTTGCTTCCGAACATATACGGACGGATATACAGTGTTGCGCCCGAGCCGTAAGGCGGGATCCAATCGGCATTTGCCTTTACGACCTTCTCAACGGCATCCAGAAATCGCTCTTTCGGGAATACCGGCATTTCCAGTCTCTTCGCGGAATCGATCATACGCTCCGCGTTCAGATCCGGACGGAAGGTTACGACTCTGCCGTCTTCCGTTCTGTAAGCCTTCAGTCCTTCGAAACAGGTCTGCGCATACTGCAGAACACCGGCACATTCTGACAACACTACTTTATCGTCGGTCGTAACAGTGCCGTCATCCCATGCACCGTTTGTGAAATTCGATACATATCTGTAATCAGTTTTGACATATCCGAAGCCAAGGCTTCCCCAGTCAATATCTTTTGCCATCGGTTCATCCTCCAAAAAATTTTATTCTAAACTGTAATTATACGCCTGTTTTTTGATTTGTGAACCAAAAAATAGAAATATTTTTACTTCTGAACGAGATTAACGATCTTGCCCGGTACGTAGATCTCTTTGATGATCGTTCCTGTCAGCTTGTCCTGAACGGCCTCTTTGCCCAGTCTGATCGCCTCTTCCTTGGAGATCTCACGCGGGATCGTGATCTTTGCGCGTGGTTTTCCGTTAATGGAAACCGGGATCTCGATCGTATCTTCCTTCATCGCCTCTTCATCATAAACAGGCCACTCGGAATGGAAAATGCTGTCGGTATGTCCGCACCGCTCCCAGATCTCTTCCGCCACGTGCGGTACGAACGGTGCAAGGAGCTGCGTGAATACTTCGATGGTCTCTTTATCGATTCCGCCGGTCTTCTTCGCCAGATCGATCAGCTTGTTATTGTATTCCATGAATTTGGATACCGCTGTGTTCAGGCTGAACGACTCCAGACGGCTGGTAATGTCGTAGATCAGCTGATGTCTGATCTGTACCATTTCCTTAGTTTCAGCTACATTGGCTTCCAGAGAATCCGTAGCCATGGTCCAGAAACGGCGGATGAAGCGGTTTACACCGTCGATGCCGCGGTCATCCCACTCCGCATCGAGTTCCGGCGGTCCTACGAACATCTCGTACATACGCAGGGAGTCGCAGCCGTAATCTTCAACCAGATCATCCGGAGAAACGACGTTGCCCTTGGATTTACTCATCTTGATACCGTTTTTACCGGTGATCATACCCTGGTTAAAGAGCTTGATGAAAGGCTCATCGAAATCAATAACTCCGATATCATACAGGAACTTTGTCCAGAAACGGGAGTACAGCAGATGCAGAACGGCATGCTCGACACCGCCGATATACATATCGACCGGAAGATACTTGTCGGCCTTTTCTCTGGAAACAAGCTCATTATCGTTTTTGTTGTCCACATAACGGAGGAAATACCAGGATGAACCGGCCCACTGCGGCATCGTATTTGTCTCACGCTTGGAATCGGCACCGCATACCGGGCACTTGCAGTTTACCCAGCTGTCAATGGCAGCCAGCGGTGATTCGCCGGTACCTGTCGGCTCGTATTTCTCAACATCCGGCAGCTCAAGCGGAAGCTGATCTTCCGGAACCGGAACGTTTCCGCAGTTCGGGCAGTGAATGATCGGGATCGGCTCGCCCCAATATCTCTGACGGGAGAATACCCAGTCACGAAGCTTATAATTGGTGGTCTTCCTGCCCCAGCCTTTCATCTGAATGAAATCCGGTGCGGATTTCTTCAGTTCCGCGGACTCCTGTCCGTTCCATTCACCGGAATTGATCATTGTACCGACAGCGTCTGTGTAAGCTTCTGTCATATCTTCGATCTCTTTGCCATCCTTTGCGATGACCTGAACGATCGGCAGATCAAATTTCTTCGCGAATTCGAAATCACGGTCGTCATGTGCCGGTACGCACATGATCGCGCCGGTACCGTAATCAGCCAGAACATAGTCGGACAGCCAGATCGGAATACGCTTGTTGTTCAGCGGATTTACCGCATAGCTTCCTGTAAATACGCCCGTTTTTTCCTTGGCCTGCATACGGTCAACGTTGGATTTCATCGACGCATCGAGAATATATTTTTCAACAGCTTCTCTGTTTTCGTCTGTGGCAAGGCTCTTTGCCAGCGCATGCTCCGGGCTCATTACCAGGAAGGTCGCGCCGTGCAGTGTGTCCGGTCTCGTCGTGTAAACGGTGATCGACTCATCGCGTCCGTCGATCTTGAAGTTTACTTCTGCACCGTTGGATTTGCCGATCCAGTCGGTCTGCATCTTCTTGACCTTCTCCGGCCAGTCGAGTTTATCCAGATCGGAAAGCAGACGATCCGCGTAAGCGGTGATCTTCAGCATCCACTGACGAAGATTTTTCTTCGTTACCGGCGTACCGCAACGCTCACATTTGCCGTCTACGACTTCCTCGTTGGCAAGACCTGTCTTGCAGGACGGGCACCAGTTGATCGGGAATTCCTTCTCGTACGCAAGACCCTTCTTGAACATCTGCACAAAGATCCACTGCGTCCATTTGTAGAATTTCGGATCCGTGGTATTTACTTCCATATCCCAGTCATAGATCGAACCGATCTGATTGATCTGGCGCTTGATATTCGCGACATTGGCCGCGGTAGAGATCGACGGATGCTGGCCGGTCTTAATCGCGTAGTTCTCAGCCGGCAGACCGAAAGCGTCCCATCCCATCGGATGGATCACA
>JAXJTA010000184.1:0-1941 GCA_036309825.1 Eubacterium sp.
CCCGTACTTCAAATGTCGCTGCGAGAATCGTTCCTGCCGCCTCTCCCGCCCCGTACTTCAAATGTCGCTGCGAGAATCGTTCCTGCCGCCTCGCCCGCCCCGTACTTCAAATGTCACTGCGAGGTTCGCTCGAAGAATTCCTTCAGAGCCTTCTCGTAGGCTGCCGGTTCTGTGCTGTAACTTTCGATGTGCGGCGCACCCTCGATGAACAGCATGTCCTTATCCTCTGAGGCACACGCATTGTAGCATTTGTCGGCCATGTAGGGCGGAACGAGCGTGTCCGCACCGCCGTGAATGAAGAGGAGCGGAAGCGACGTTTTTGCCAGTGCTTTCAGGCAGTCGGAATCCGCAAAGGAATATCCGGCCTTCTTCTTCGTGATCGCGCTGATCGCACGAACCATCGCATGCGCGCGGACGTGCAGGAAGTGCGCGAAGCAGTAGTGGAGTTCTTCCGTCAGTGTGGAGAAGCCGCTGTCCGCGATCGCTCCTTTAACCTGTGACGGCAGAAGCTCGCCGGACGCCATCATGACGGCGGCAGCACCGGCTGACAAACCGTGCAGATAGATGCTGCAATCGTTGTGACGGAAGGTGAGATAGTCGATCCACTTGAGCAGATCGTCATGATCCGTATAACCGAGCCCCACGTATTTTCCTTCGCTCTGCCCGTGCGCACGGAGATCCGGCAGCAGGATGTTGAAGCCCTGCTCATGGTAGAACGGAAGCATCGGTCCGAAGTCGTGCTCGGCGGATCCGCGGTAGCCGTGCATGAGGATCACGTATTTATCGGATTCCTCCGCGGCGGGGATCAACTGCGCGCGAAGCTGCAGCCCGTCATGAGAACGGGTGAAGATGTCTTTGCCGCCGTTGGCACGGATCCATTCGCGGGCCTTGCCTTCCCGTTTGCGTCGAAGCTCGGCGGAAGCGGCATCTTCCTTGAACGGAAGCGGAACGGTCGTCTCACGGGGCACGATCATTTTGAAAAAGTAGACGCTGCCTCCCGCAAATGCTCCGGCTGCTGCTGCGGCGCAGAGCGCGGAAATGCCGATGATCTTCGCAGCTTTGCCGGATCCCTTTTTATTCTTTTTCATATCTGTATTTTCTGACGGACACAATGTATCCGCTTCGGAATTTGTTATCGTGAGTTCTGTCTGTTCTGACATCGATCGGTCCTCCTTATTAGTAAAAACATAACTACCTTCTATATTGCCACAAATCATGCCGGATTTCCACCGCCCAAGCTTGATTTGTATTTCCCGGAGAAATGTATTAGAATTAGACGAATAAAGTAAATTGGTGAAAGAATGCGAAGAAATCAATGGGAAGTATTATGCAGGAGAAACAGACAACAGCTGCGGCCGCGGGTCCGCGGGAAATGAGCGGTCCGGCAGGGCAGCGCGGCTTCTGGTGCCGCACACCGGTCATTATCGGGTTCACATTCATCAGCTGTTTCCTCTGGGGCAGCGCGTTTCCGAGTATCAAGATCGGTTACGAATTGTTCGCTGTCGGCTCTGCGGATACAGCATCGCAGATCCTTTTTGCCGGCATCCGTTTCACGATCGCCGGTCTCATGGTCATTCTGATCGGAAGTGTTCAGGAGAAAAAAGTGATCACGCCGCATCGCGCGACCTGGGGATCGGTTTTGTTCCTGTCACTTTTGCAGACGATCGGTCAATATTTCTTCTTCTATATCGGTCTTGCCCACGCGTCGGGAGTCTCCTCGGCGATCCTCGTCGGCGCGAACACCTTCTTCTGCATCCTGGTGGCGGCATTTGTTTTTCACACGGAGAAAATGACCGTGGCAAAAACGGTTGGCTGCCTGATCGGTTTTCTGGGGATCCTGCTGATCCAGCTTCCGGGAAAAACGTTCGATTTTCATGTGAGCCTTGCCGGTGAGGGAGCTGTTCTGGCGTCGACTCTTATGTCCGCCTTTTCCTCTTCCTA
>JAXJTA010000185.1:0-3629 GCA_036309825.1 Eubacterium sp.
CCTTTGATATGCCCGTCCTGCCAGTCTGTAACGCTGAGCGGATTTTCCGACGCGTCAATAAATGCCTGCGCCAGAACCTGCTCGCGGAATTCGTACAGATCTACGCCGAAGGTACCCTGCGTCTGGTCGCCCGCATGGTACACGAGACCGATCCGGTCGCCCGCCGCAAAGCTGCCGATGCAGGCGTAGCGCACGTTCTGCCCCTCATCCGGGATGCACTGTACGGAATGTGAGTACTGATCGCCCCGATAGACATCGATCACTCCGTCGGAGTAGTTGTAGTTCATGTAGACCGGGCCGTCGTCCTGCACCGTGTAGGTCGATACGACAGCGCCCTCCGCGCTTTCCCCGCCTTCCGCACCGGTCGTCTGAAAGTACCTCTCTGCCCAGGATTCACCGGCGTAGACCTGCAGGCCCGAAGCGCTGATGCTGTCTTCCGGAAGCTTCTTGTACACATCCTCACTGCTGCCGGACATTACCTTCAGCAGCTCATTCTGCCGCTCAAGGAAGCTCTTTGTCAGGTCCGTCTGATATCCCGCGTTCTCCTTCGAAACCGCAAAACCAAGTGGGAACGCGTACGGATTCATCCACAGGGTAAACGGAATGTCCTTTCCCTCTCCCATGTACTGCAGCGCCGGAAACGCCTGCCCGAGGCCGCGGGTCGCGTCGAGAATGTATTTCTCACCGATGATCGACGTTACGACCGGCGAACTGTAGTCCGCGAGAATACTCAGATTCTTCGTGTAGTACGAGATGCCGAGATCCGCAAAGAAGTTGTAATCATTCGCCGCCATCAGCGAGGAAAATCTCGAGAAGCCGCGGTAATCGCCGTAAATTCCGTTATTATCCGAAAAATAGGAGAAGATATCGGTTCGATACGCGTTGTCCTCCATTCCGGTGAGGATCTCGCCTCCCTTTTGAATATTGGAAACACTCTCGTCCATGACCGACATATCGGCAAAAACGATCTCCTCCGGCGGGTTTACAAGCCGCGCGGTGTAGTTGATCGAACTTTCCGCTATCTGCAATGCGGCAAAAACGCAGACCGCCAGTCCTGCGATGAGGCGGCGGGAATTTATCTGTTTTTTATTCTTTTCATATACTGCCGCGGAAACTCCGGCACGACCCGTATCATCCGTTTGCCGCGTCCGAACGGCGAACATCACGAGCATCGCCGCAAGAGCCGCTGCCGCGATCGCGTAGTAGAATTTCGGAACAGGATTCTCGATATCGGTGAGCGAGGCGGTATACATCATCAGGACCGCACCGACCATGATGCCTACCCAGAAGCCGACCGGCTTCATCCGGCCGATCTTCAGGATGCCTTCGCAGGCAAGTACCACGAGCAGCAGCGAGAACGCGAAGGTCCAGCGTCCCGGAAGCTGGTTCGGGAAGTGGAAGCCGTGCCATACGAAATCCAGAAGCTGATTGTTCATGGACAGGAAGAGCAGAATGACGATCGCCAGATCGCGCAGCCGCTTCGACGGCCTGATTCCGCTGTTGAAGAAATACATCGGCACCGCAAGAAGAAGGCAGAGCCCGGTATAAATATTGACACCATCGTAATGGATCTTCACCTTCTGCCCCGGCATCAGCATCAGCAGATACTCCTGAAAGCCGCGGTACCAGACGAACGGCGCCGGCAGCGAATCCTTCGAAGCAGCCGTTTGGCCAAGAGCCATGAGCGTTGGCAGCGTGAAGACCGCCGTAAGCGCGCCGCCGAGGAGCGAATACAGAATAAAACGCTTCACATCCTGCAGCACCTCCCGCTTGTCGAGCGTTGCCTTTTCCGCGTACGCGTCGCCCACAAAGAGGCGGATGATATCGAAGACAAAAATAACTGCCAGGAAGAGGCAGAGCGCGTAACCGACATAGAAGTTATCCGCAATTGTTATGCCGAGGAGGATCGCATAGAGGATCCCCTTTTTCTCTCTTCTGAGCCGGACATAAGCCAGAAGTACAAGCGGAGCCAGGAACAGCATATCGGTCCACATGATCTGCGCGATGAACGCCACATTCCATGAACAGAGCGCATAAGCTGCAGCGCCGGCAAAAAGCACGGGGGAGTTCCTTTTGAAACGATATTTCAGATACATGAGGCAGGTGACCGCCCCGATCGACGGCTTGATGATCTGCAGCCAGTCGCACAGATCCGCCGCAGCCTTCGCGTCCAGCCCACGGAAGAACGGCACGAAAAGCGAGTTGCTGTAGTAGGCCATCTGTGCCCAGTTGTTGTAGCCGAGCGTTCCGCTAGAGCTGTACAAGAGGCTCCCGAGCGAGCCCGCGTTCGCCTTCTGCACATACATCGGAAAATACTGGTTCCCCAGATCCATACAGATCAGCGATTTATCGCCGAACGGGTAGATACCCTTCATGGCAAAAACAATGAGCCCCGCGATAAGCGGCACGGCAAAGACCGCGCAATACTCCAAAACAAGGAAAAGTATTTTTCTGCCCGGGATCTTCTTCACTGAAATCTTCATGTTGTCATTCCCCATCTCATTTTTCTGTTCGCACAGGCGATGCCCGGATTCACGGGTTCTCGCCCGACACCTGCCGCGAGCGCCGAATACGATTGTATCTGCGATCAACGTCATCGCGCGCCGCACCGTTTACTCCTCGCCTCGGCGCTTCCTGCGTACTCTGTATACGATATCGCCGGCGAGCAGCAATAATCCCAGCGCCGTCATGCCGATACCGGCCGTTTTTCCCGGAACATGGTAGGTGAATTCGATCTCGTGCGCGCCCTTTGTGAGAGGCACGCCGATGAAAGCCTGACCGCAGAGCGGGGTGATCTCCGTCTCCTCGCCGTCTACGAAGCAGGTCCAGCCGGAGGTGTACGGGATCGAGGTCATCATATAGCCGTCGTCCGGACACTCGATCGTTCCCTTGATATCGCGGTCCTCGAAGGAATCCAACTGCAGCTGGTTTTTTGCCAGAATGCTCTGTCCCTTGATGAACGCGTCATTATCGTAGGAAGCCGCGTAGAGATAGACCTGACCGAATTCCTGATACTTCGTATCGAACTCGCCGCGCTTATCCAGGGCGAATTCCAGCTTCACAACCTCACCCTTCTTCACGTTGCCGATCTCCAGAAGGCCGTTGCCCGAGGTAAACTCGCGGACCTCAACGCCCGCGTCGGTGGAAACGTAGATCGAGTTGGTATTCGAACTGTCCGCGTAGATGTACAGATACATATCCTTCGGGACGGTGTAGGTGGCCTGTACGATCGGCACCTTCTCCAGATTTGCCGGCTCCGGGAGGCGATACGTGAAGCCGCCGTACTCATCCTCGGTGAGGAAGTTCACGTGCTGTTTTTCCTTGCTGTCGACCTTGATCAGAGAGAACATCTCGTCATCAATGCCCGCTGCCTTCTGCAAAAACTCATTCTGCAGCTTGAACGGATAGGAATCCGCGGTATTCAGCTCCTCAAACGACTTATTTACAAAATATCCGAGCGACAGCGCGTACGGATTCTCATAGACATCGAAGGCATCCGTACTGCCGATCTGCTCGTAGTTGAGTCCGACGCCAAGCCCCTGCTCGCGGCTGAACAGATATTTGATATCGAAGATCGCGTTCATCAGCGGTGTGTCGTCATAGTATTTGAAGCTCTTCGTAGTCTGAAC
>JAXJTA010000186.1:0-4767 GCA_036309825.1 Eubacterium sp.
AAACAAGTGTTCTGCTTGTTTCATTAATTGTATAAATGGCGTGGTAGCCAAGTGGTAAGGCAATGGTCTGCAACACCAGTATGCGCCGGTTCAAATCCGGCCCACGCCTCTTATTGAGCTTCAATCGAAAGATTGAAGCTCTTTTTCTATTCTCCGCCGGGAATCTACTGGCTGCCTGGTTTGCCGGCTGCGGAACATTTGCCCGGAATTTCCCGGAAATTTTGTTCCGAAAACATCGAGAAAACCCTTGTTTTCGGGACTTTTCTGTGATACAATTGACGCGCTGTAAAAAACACGTATGGCATTAACCGGGTCGGTGCCACAAAAAAGTGGTCCCCGGGACGTGAAACCATACGGAAGATCAAAACCAAAAAAGGAGAGAAACAAAATGAGCGTAATTTCTATGAAGCAGTTACTCGAAGCCGGTGTACATTTCGGACACCTTACCAGAAGATGGAATCCTAAGATGGCTCCGTATATCTACACAGAGCGTAACGGAATCTACATCATCGACCTTCAGAAATCTGTAGGCATGGTAGACGATGCTTACCGCGCAGTTGCCGATATCGTTGCTGACGGAGGAAACATCCTGTTCGTCGGAACAAAGAAACAGGCACAGGACACCATCAAAGCTGAGGCTGAGCGCTGCGGCGAGTTCTATGTAAATGAGAGATGGCTCGGCGGTATGCTGACAAACTTCAAGACTGTTCAGCGTCGTATCGAGAGAATGAAACAGATCGAGAAATGGTCTGAAGACGGTACCTATGATGTTCTTCCGAAGAAGGAAGTAATCGCTCTGAACAAAGAGCTTGAGAAGCTGCACAAGAATCTTGGCGGTATCCGTGACATGAAGAGAATTCCGGATGCAATCTTCGTAGTTGATCCGAAGAAGGAGAAGATCTGCGTACAGGAAGCTCATGCACTGGGAATCACTCTGATCGGTATCTGCGATACAAACTGTGATCCGGAAGAGCTTGATTACGTAATCCCGGGTAACGATGATGCTATCCGTGCCGTAAAACTGCTTGTTTCCAAGATGGCAGACGCTGTTATCGAAGCAAAACAGGGTCAGGCACAGGAGAATGCAGATGATGCAGCAGCAGAAGCTGCGGCAGAGGCTGAGATCACTGAGTAATCGGCAGGCATAAACGCTGCATCTGGTGACAGAAAGTAACGGACAGGTTCAGCTGATGGTTTTTACCAGCTGAACCTTTTTTATCAAAACAATTCAAGGAGGAATACACAAATGGCAATTACCGCTGCTCAGGTAAAAGAATTAAGAGAAATGACCGGTGCCGGAATGATGGACTGCAAGAAAGCCCTGACTCAGACAGACGGAGATATGGATAAGGCAGTTGAATGGCTGCGTGAGAACGGTATGGCTAAGGCACAGAAGAAGGCCGGCCGTATCGCTGCTGAGGGTATCGTAATGTTCCAGTCCACAGAGGACGACAAGAAGGCTGCAATCGTTGAGGTCAACTCCGAGACAGACTTCGTTTCCAAGAACGAGAAGTTCCGCTCCTATGTTCAGCAGGTTGCTGATCAGGCTCTGGAGACAACTGCTTCCGATATCGACGCATTCCTTGCCGAGGGATGGAAATACGAAGAGGGCAAGACCGTTGCGGAAGCTCTTAACGAAGAGATCGCTGTTATCGGTGAGAACCTGAAGATCCGTCGTTTCGCACAGGTTGAGGAAGCTGACGGCTTCGTTGCTACCTATAATCATGCTGATGGTAAGATCGGTGTTCTCGTAGATGTCGTTACCGATGTTGTAAACGACGAGATCAAGGCTATGGCTAAGAACGTTGCCATGCAGATCGCAGCTATGAGACCGCAGTACACCAGCAACAAGGAGATCCCGGCTGATTACATCGAGAAAGAGAAAGAGATCCTGAAAGCTGCTATCATGAACGACCCGGTAGAGTCCAAGAAACCGGAGAAGGTTATCGACGGCATGATCATCGGTCGTGTAAACAAAGAGCTGAAAGAGATCGTTCTGCTTGATCAGGTATACGTTAAGGCAGAAGATGGCAAACAGTCCGTTCAGAAATACGTTGACGAAGTTGCGAAAGCAAACGGCGCAAAGATTCAGATCAAAGGCTTCACCCGTTTTGAGACCGGTGAAGGTCTGGAGAAGAAGAACGAGGACTTCGCTGCAGAGGTTGCTGCACAGGCAGGAATGTAATCTTTTCGAAGGAACATTTTCGCGGATGCGGAGATACTCCGGACAGAACGAGAACTGAATTCAAAGCAGTCGGCTGTGAAGCCGGCTGCTTTTTTCAGATGGGAAACATGAATTGATGAATGAACGTAAAGTTGATAATGCACATTTGAAAAATAAAACAGCCGGCAAGGCAGGCATCCTTCGGGAGGGCTTTATCAAGTCTCTTCCGATACTCTGCAGCTACCTTTTTCTCGGAATGGCTTATGGGATCTTGATGGAAGAAGCGGGACTCCCCTGGTTTCTGTCACTCTTTACAAGCCTGACTGTATATACGGGAGCCTTTCAGTTCGTTTTGATCGGTTTTATGAGCGGTGGAGCATCGCTGCTGACGATTGCCGTCACGGCTTTACTGATGAACAGCCGCCAGACTTTTTATGCGCTTACGTTTTTGAAGGATTTCAGCAGCATGGGAAAAAGGAAGTGGTTCATGGTTCATACGCTGACCGATGAAACGTACGCCGTAAATTGTACGCTGGAGACGAAAGGAGAGCGGCGATATGGCACGATGTTTGTCGTCGCGCTTTTATCCTGGCTGTATTGGGCTGGCGCCGCCGCTTTGGGAGGAATCGTGGGACAGCTGATTCCCTACGATACGACGGGCATTGATTTCTGTATGACAGCTCTTTTTATCACGATCTTTATTGAGCAGTGGGAGAAGACGAAGAATCACCGGCCGGCTCTTGCAGGTCTGGGAATCGGCATTCTGATGCTGTGCATCTTCGGGCCTTCTACCTTCATGCTGCCTTCCCTGTTGATCACCTCCGGGCTGCTTCTCGTGATCGGCGGAAAGGAGGCAGCATAATGGAACGAATCCTGCTTATTATCCTGCTGTCCACGGCGATCACCTTTTCTCTGCGGGCGCTGCCGTTTCTGCTGTTTCGAGGAGAACGGAAGATGCCGGAATGGCTTGAACGACTGGGGAGCATGCTTCCCGCCGCGATCATGGCAGTCCTGGTGGTCTATTGTCTGAAGGATGTGCGCACCGATCCGGCCCATAAAGGGATCGCGGAGCTCATTGCCGCGGCCGTCGTTGTCATAGTTCACAAGTGGAAGCATAATACTTTTCTCAGCATTTTCGCGGGAACCGCTGTCTGCATGATCATGATGCGGATCTTTGTATGAATCAGAACAACACGTTCTGTCCCATAACACCCCGTACCCTAAAAAACTACAAACACTGCATAAATAAAAACAGGAATCATCCGTAAGACGGCCGTACCGTGGATGGATTCCTGTTTTTTTGTTCGGTAATTGTTTATTGCGTGTATGTTCCAGATATACAGGCGATTCACCCGCATTCAGGAGGTCATACCTGTATTCAGGCGATATTCAGGCGATCATGCCTGTTTCATTGACCTTCTCCAGATAGTCTTCAATGAGGTTCATGTGCTCGCGCATGCAATTGCGGGCGAGCATCGGGTTACCGTGACCGATGGCTTCGAGAATGGCACGATGCTGCTCAAAGACAATTTGAGAATCTCCGTTCTCCCGATGAATCACCTTTCGAAGGGAGAGTGTCATACTATCCAGAAGAGAGTAGATGGATGCCATCGAATCGATCAGGAGGCAGTTGCCGGTCATTTCCACGATCTTTCGGTGAAAATCGCGATCATACTGGGCACTGAGCTCTTCCGTTTCGGCACTTTCCATCTGTTTATTGATCGTCAGCAGTTCGGCATAATAAGCCGGCGTGCAATTCATTGCTGCGATTTTGGCGCTTTCGATCTCAAGCGCACGGCGGAACTCCTGCAAGGTCTGTACCGTACCGCCTCCGAGAAAATAGGAGATCGTCATCGGCTGCAGGAATGCCAGGTGGAAAGTGTTGCTGATGTAGGTACCGCTTCCCTGGTGACCTTCGAGCAGGCCGAGAGCTTCGAGTGCGCGTACTGCTTCACGGACAGCTGCACGGGATACGCCCATGGCTTTTGCCCATTCACGTTCCGGCGGTAATCTGTCGCCGGCACGAAGGCGTCCTTCCTTGACCTCGTTCATGATGTCGTTCATGAGGCGCTGAAAAACAGGAACTTCACTGTTCATCTGTTCATCGGATGGCTGGATGATAGCACTACTTTCCATATATTGTTAGCCCCCTATCAACTAGGATAAAAGATTACAAAAACTTTCCTTATTGCGCTAATATAATAGCATAGTTGCCTAATAATTGGTAGAGAAATTTACAAAATTTATCGTATTTTAATCAATTACACGGAAGCTATGTTCAATTCCAGGTAAGAGAGCCAGACTTATTCTGCAATTCTTTTTTTAATGGTAGAAATCTACTTGTCAAAGATTTAGCAATCTGACGATATTTCGTTCAAAAATTGATAAAAAAGTAACAAAAATATTTTTTTATGTTTATTTTTTAACAAGAATGCTGTATTCTGTTATTGGCAATAAAGAACATAGGAAACGGGCAGTTCAGCCGGTCCGCTTTTTGATGGTGGGAAAACGATAGGGGATCGGAGAACTTTCGCGAAAAAAGCGGCACTGCGAGTGCCGGAATGACAGGAGGAAAGCAAAAATGGAAACAAAAGAAGTTGTAA